>CAZLYE010000089.1:0-5277 GCA_964562865.1 uncultured Binatia bacterium (SeqCode)
ATCACGACCTACGGCGGCGCCATCCAGATTCGCGAGGTGTACTTCCCGGGCGTCCCGCAGACCCAGGAGGACGCAGACCGCGTCAAGTTCGCCGTCTACTCGACCAAGGGCATTCGCGGCCTCTTCGTCGCGCAGGACGACACCGCCGCGCTCGTCAACGCCGGCTTCTGGGAGGAGGAGCTCGACTTCAACTACCTCTACGACCGGATGATGGAGCTCAAACGCGACGTGGAGGACGACAACCACGTCATGCTCATCACCGGCTTCCCGTGGCTCTACACGTCGATCCAGCGCTACGTGCCCCAGGTGTCGGAGGTGTTCCTGCTCACCGTGGCGGCGCTCGGGTTCCTCCTCTGGAACTACTTCCGGACCTGGACCGGGATATGGGTCCCGATGTTCTCGGGCCTCCTGTCGGGCATCTGGGCGCTCGCCTTCGGACCGCTCCTCGGCCTGAACCTCGACCCGCTCGTGCTGGTCATCCCGATCTTCCTCACCGCGCGGGCGCTGTCGCACTCGGTGCAGTCGATGGACCGCTACCACGAGGAGTTCCACCGCCTCGGTGACAGGCAGGCCGCGATCGTCGAGTCGTACTCGCATCTCTTCCCGCCCGCGATCGCCTCCATCCTGGCGGACGGGTTCGGCATCCTGATCGTCGCGATCGCGCCGATCCCACTCATCCAGAAGGTGGCGGTGTTCTCGAGCTTCTGGGTCATCTCGATCTTCGTGAGCGTCGTCACGCTCCATCCGATCATCCTCTCGGTGATCAACCCGCCGGGGAGCCACGACCGAGCGTACCCGACGTGGGCCCGCTGGCTCGGCTGGGGGACGCTCGTGCTCGCGGGCGGCCTGTTCGTGTTCCACGCGCTCCAGATCGCGGTCGCGCTGGTCGGGATGGTGAAGACCGCCGGGATCCTCGTGATCTGCGGCGTGCTGTACGTGTTCCACCGGCAGATCTACGACGGCGTCACGAACGGCGTCATCGCCGCCAGTGCCGGCTGGCGGCGATGGGCCGTCGCCGCCCTCTCCGTGGCGCTCTTCGTCCTCTGCCCGCAGTGGGGATGGCGCCTGAAGGTCGGCGACATGACCCCGGGCGCCGCCCTCCTCTTCCCCAACCATCCCTACAACGTCGCCTACGCGAAGCTGAACGAGAAGTTCCTCGGCGCGAGCCAGCTCGTCGTCATCGCCGACACCGGCAAAGAGAACGGCATGAAGGACGTCGCCCCGCTCACGGCGATGGAGGAGTTCGCCGACTACATGGAGACCGCGCCGGGCGCGGGCGCTTCGGTCACCGTCATCGACATCGTGAAGCAGCTCGCGCGCCTCTACCACGAGGGCGAGCCGAAGTGGGGATTCGTCCCCGACAAGCAGAAGTACATCGCCGAGCTCTTCTACACGTTCACGCAGAGCGGACAGGCCGGTGACCTCGATCGCTTCCTCTCTCCCGACGCCCGCTACGGGACCATCATCACGCTCTTCAGGGGCTACTCGCACGACGTCATCATGCGCGCCATCGAGATGGGGAAGCAGTGGGCGGCGCAGCACGCGGAGGGCGACGTCCAGTATCTCTTCGCGGGAGGACTCTTCGGCGTCCTCGCGGCCGTGAACGAGGCCGTCGAGAACTCCTACTGGCTCAACCTGGCGCTCATCATGGGCGTCGTCGCCGGGTGCCTCTACTTCACGTACGGATCGCTCGTCGCCACGCTGATCCTGATGATCCCCGTCGTCCTGTCGCAGCTGGCATGCGAGGCGTTCATGTACGTCTGGCGCATCGATCTGAACGTCAACTCGCTGCCGATCGCCGCCGCGGGCGCGGGCGTCGGCGTCGACTATGGCATCTACCACTTCAGCCGGATGATCGACGCGTTCGACGAGGGCCGCGACCTCGACGAGGCCGTCGACTACGCCACCGCCACCACCGGCAAGGCGATCATCTTCACGGCCACGACGATGGTGGCGAGCACGATCTTCTGGTGGTTCTCCGACCTGAAGTTCCAGGCCGAGATGGGGCTCCTCCTGGCCCTCCTCATGCTGTTCAACACCTTCGGCGGCCTCGTCATCGTACCGGCCTGGATGAAGATCATCCGCCCGCGGTTCCTCCTCCGCCGCCGGGGACGGGCCGAGGAGGGCGATCAGGTGCGGCTGGCCGTCGGGTGATCGAAGCGCGGCAGCTGACGAAGCGTTTCGGCGGCCGGACCGCCATCGAGCAGGTCTCGCTCGGGATCGTGCGCGGAGAGGTGGTGGGGTTCCTCGGGCCGAACGGCGCCGGAAAGACGACCACGCTCCGCATCCTGGCCGGCGTCTTCCCGCCGACGGCGGGGCAGGCGCTGGTCGACGGGCACGACGTCGTGCAGGCCCCGCTCGCCGCGCGCCGGCGGCTGGGCTACGCCCCCGAGCGCCCGGCCCTCTATCAGGAGATGACGGTCGGCGGGCTCCTCGAGTTCGCAGCGGGCATGAAGGACGCGCCCCGCCCGCGGGTCGCGGCCGGCGAGGCGATCGCGCAGGCGGGCCTCGACGACGTCCGCACGCGCCGCATCGGGACGCTCTCGAAGGGCTTCCAGCAGCGGCTCAGCCTCGCCGTCGCCCTGGTCGCCGATCCCCCGGCCCTCCTCCTCGACGAGCCGACCGCCGGCCACGACCCCGAGCAGAGCGCCGAGACCCGGCGGCTGATCCGCCGGCTCGGGACGACCCACGCCGTCCTCGTCTCGAGCCATGCGCTCGCCGAGGTCGAGGCCATGTGCGACCGCGTCGTCATCCTGCATCGCGGCCGCGTGCTCTCCGCCGAGCCGCCGGGACGTCTCGCCGCGAGGCTCCGGCCCACCTCGCGCGTCGACGTCGAGGCGGCGGCACCGGCCGATCGCCTCACGGCCGCCCTCCTCGACGTCCCGGGCGTGCGGCGCGTCGACCTCCTCGCGCAGGCAAACGGCCACGCGCGCTGCCGGGTCGAGATCGAGCCGGGACGCGACGCGCGCGCCGCCCTCGCCGCCCGGGTCGCGGCAAGTGGATGGGACCTGCTCACGCTGGCTCCGGTGGAGACGTCGCTCGAGGAGGCGTTCCTCGCGCTCGTCGGGGCCGAGGGCGAGGGCCGGTGAGGAAGACCCTGCTCGTCTTCCGCCGCGAGCTCGCGGCCCTGTTCGGCGGGCCCCTCGCCTACCTCCTCGGCGCGGTCTTCCTCCTCCTGACCGGCTACTTCTTCTACAGCGACCTCGCGCTCTTCGTGCTGGTCGGCGGCGCGAACCAGACACGCGGGCTCTGGCGCTTCGTGTTCCTCGACTACCGGCTCGTCGCGCTGCTGGTCGTGCCGCTCCTCACGATGCGGCTCTTCGCGGAGGAGCGTCGTCTCGGCACGCTCGAGGTCCTCTGGACCTATCCCGTGCCGGACCGCGACGTGCTCGCCGGCAAGTTCCTCGCCGCGCTCGCGGTGTACATGGCGATGCTCGCCAGCACGGCCGTGGGGCCCGCCCTCCTGTGGGTCCTCCACCCGTTTGCGGTCGAGCCGCTGCTGGCGGGCTACCTCGGAATGACCCTCCTCGGGGTGGCGTTCGTCGCGTGCGGCGTCGCGGCGTCGACGGTGACCGAGAACCAGGTCGTGAGCGCGATGCTCACGTACGGGGTGCTCGTCTTCTCGTGGTTCGCCACCTGGAACGAGGCGGCGATCGGTGAGCGCGTCGCACCGGTCCTCCTCCAGCTCTCGCTCTTCGACCACTTCTACGACTTCGCGCAGGGGGTGATCGACAGCCGCGACGTGGTCTACCTCCTCGCGTTCGCGGCGCTCTTCCTCTTCCTCGCACTCCGCTCGCTCGGAGCGCGAGCCTGGCGAGGGCTCTGAGTGCGGCGGCCCGCGGTGCTCCTGGGCGTCCAGATCGCGGCCGTGGTCGCGATCCTCGCGTGCCTCCTCGCGCTGGCGGCCCTGCACCCGAAGCGGCTCGACCTGACGCCGGACCAGCGCTTCACGCTCTCCTCCTACACGCGGGAGATCCTCGCCCGGCTCCCCGATGACGTCCGGGTCTCGGTCTTCTACTCGAGCCAGGCCGGCGCGATGCGGCGCGACATGGCCGACCTCCTCGCGCTCTACGCGGAGGCACAGCGGGGCATCCGCGTGAGCTTCTACGACCTCGACCGCAGCCCGGGGATCGCGAAGCAGCTCGGCGTCAGCTCGTACAACACGGCCGTGGTCGAAGCGGGCGAGCGGCGCGAGGAGGTCGACCTCGTGAACGAGGAGTCGATCACCGCCGCGCTGCTCGCGGTCGCGGGGACGCCGCCCGTCCCGACGTACTTCGTGGTCGGCCACGGCGAGCACGATCCACGCGACGACGACGAGCGGAAGGGCGCGTCCGACGCCGCGCGGGCGCTCGCGGCCGAGGGGTTCCGCATCGGCGTCCTCGAGGGCGCTGCGGCGATCCCGCCGGATGCGGGGCTCCTGATCGTGGCGGGGCCGACGCACGACCTCGGGAACGCCGAGGTCGAGGCGCTCGCCGCATACCTCCAGGGCGGCGGGAAGGTGATGCTCCTGAGCGATCCGGGCGCCCCGCGGACCGTCTCCGAGCTCCTGCGTCGCTTCGGCGTCGAGCTGGCGGGCGATCTCGTGGTCGACGAGCGCGCGCGCCTGTTCGGCACGGACGGGCTCTCGGCGCGCGTCGCCTACCTGAACCAGGACCTGTTCCCGGACGCGCCGGAGGTGAACGCGCTCCTGCCCGAGGCGCAGTCGCTCCGCCTGGTCGACGTCCCCGGCGTGCGCGCCGACTACCTGGCGATGACGGCCGAGAGCACGTGGGCCGACGTCGACCGACGCGCGCCCGAGGGCGGCCCCACGTTCCGTCCCGGCCGGGACCGGCACGGTCCGCTCCCCGTCGCGACCTTCGTGCGCGTCGCCGCGTCCGCCGACGAGCGTCGCGAGGGACGTCTCGTGGTCGTCGGGGACGCGGACTTCGTCACCAACCTCCACCTGAACGTCCTCGGGAACCGGGACCTCCTGCTGACCACGGCGGAGCTCGTCGCGCGGGCCGACGCGCTGGCGTCGCCGCGGCCGGCGGGCCCGCCCGGCGGCACCTTCTCGCCGCTCACGCTGACCGCCCGGGAGGCGCGGCTCGTCTTCTGGGGAGCCGTCGTCGCACCGAGCGCGCTCCTCGGCGCCGCCGCGCTCGCCATGACGCGCCGTCGGAGCCACGCATGACGGCGCAGCCCACCCCGCGCGGCACGGCGCTGGTCCTCGCCGTCCTGGCGGGGCTCGTGGGTTATCTCTGGCTCTTCGAGCTCGGGCCGCGCCACACGGCGCAGCCG
>CAZLYE010000090.1:0-3039 GCA_964562865.1 uncultured Binatia bacterium (SeqCode)
GGGATGTGCATCGTGCCGAAGTAGTCCCCCATCACGCTGCGCGACCCGAGGGAGGGCTCGTCGCCCGGAGCGATGGGCGGCGCCCCGTCGATCACGAAGTCGTGGCTCAGCTCGTTGCCCGACAGGGGGACCTCGCTGACCATCGCGGCGCGCACGCCGGGCTCCGCGGCGAGCGAGTCCAGAAGCGCGTGGCGGAACGTGAGCTGCGCGGGCTCCTCCGGGTAGCGCGACTCCGGGAGGTCGATGTGGGCGGCGAGGACCCCCTCGGCGTCGAAGCCGGGTCGGATGCCCTGCAGCTGCCAGAGCGCGCGGAGCAGCAGGCCGGCGCCGATGAGGAGGACCAGCGCGAGCGCGATCTCGGCGACCACGAGCGTTCCGCGCAGCCGTCCGGAGTCCCGCTGCGACGACGAGCGCGAGCTCGCGAGCACTCCCGCGAAGCGGGCGCTCGCGGCCTGCCACGCCGGAGCGAGGCCGAAGACGATGCTGGTGATCAGCGAGGCGGCGAAGGTGAACGCGGCGACGCGTCCGTTCGCGGCCACGTTGCCGAGGCGCGGCAGCGCCTCGGGGAACCGGGCGAGAAGCGCGGCGACCCCCCACACGCTGAGCAGGTAGCCGAGGGCGCCGCCGAGGACGGCGAGGAGGGCGCTCTCGGCCAGGATCTGCGAGACGATCCGCCGGCGCGAGGCGCCCAGGGCGGCGCGGATCGAGAGCTCCGCGGTGCGCGCCGAGACGCTGGTCAGCTGGAGGTTGGCGAGGTTCGCGCAGGCAATCAGCAGTACGAGCCCGACGGCGCCGATCAGGATCGCGAGCGCGCGGCGGCTGTCGCCGACGACGTCGTCGAGCAGCGGGAGGAGGGTCGGGTCCAGGCCCTTGTCGGTGTCGGGATGGAGACGTCCGAGCTCCGCGAACACCGCCGCGAGGTCCGCGCGAGCCGCCGCGTGCGTGACGCCCGGCTTCAGGCGGAACACCGGCCGCAGGAAGTGAACGTCGCGATCCGCCCCCCCCGACGGGTACGTGACCCAGAGCGGCGTATACAGGTCCACCTTCCGATCGGGGAGAACGAATTCGGGGCCCATCACCCCGACGACGGTCCACGGAGCGCCTCCGAGAAGGATCGTCTTCCCCACGATCGTCCTGTCGCCGTTCCACTCGCGCTTCCAGATCGCGTTCCCGAGGACCACGACCCGCTCGCCGCCCGGGACGTCGTCGTTCTTCGTCAGGGTCCGGCCCAGCATGGCCCTGGCGCCCAGCGTCTCGAAGAGCGCGCCACTCGTCATGGCGGACCTTCCCTGGACCGGTTCCGCGCCGGCCTTGAGGTCGTACGGCTGGAGCGCCGCGCCCCCGACGCTCTCGAAGGCCCGCGTGCGCTCGGCGACGTCCGCGAGCTCGGGCGCAGAGAGATTGTTCGGCATGCTCACGAGCCGTCCCGGATCGCGGTACGGCAGCGGGCGAAGCAGCACGCCGTCCACGACGCTGAAGATCGCGGTGTTCGCGCCGATGCCGAGCGCGAGCGTCGCGAGGGCGACGGCCGTGAAGCCGGGGTTTCGCGAGAGTCCCCGGAGCGCGTAGCGCAGGTCCCGGAACAGCGTCGACATGCCGATCACTCCGCCCGCAGCACGACCATGGGGTCGACCCTCGACGCGCGCCGGGCGGGGATCCAGCACGCGAGCAGGGCGGCCGCCGCGAGCAGGAGAGCGACTCCCACGAACGTCGCCGGGTCCGTGGGCGCCACGCCGAACAGCAGGCTCGCCATCAGCCGCGTCAGCCCGAAGGCCGCGGCCAGGCCGATCCCGATGCCGAGCGCGATCAGCCGGAGCCCGCCGGCGACGATCTCGCGGACGACCCGCGCCGGTCCCGCGCCCAGCGCCATGCGCACGCCGATCTCGGCGCGGCGGCGTCGCACGGTGCTCCACATGACGCCGAAGATTCCCACGCACGCGAGCAGGAGCGCGGAGGCCGCGAAGATCGTGAGCAGCTCGGCGTTGAAGCGCTGGCGGGTCAGCGAGTCGCCGACGACCTGGTCCATCCACCGGATCCTCGCGATCGGGAGGAGCGGGTCGATGCCCCGGACCGTGCGGCGCACGAGCTCGCCGAGTCCGCTCGAGCCGCCCGGCCCTCGGACGACCAGCTCGGACCAGCGCTTCCAGTCCCGAGCCGACTGCACGTAGGGCGTGTAGACGGCGGGCTCCTCGGCGGCGGCCAGGCCGAAGTGTCGGACGTCGCCGACGACCCCCACGATCGTGATCCACTCGGGCTCTCGCTCCCGCGCCCAGCGCAGCCTGCGGCCGAGGGGATTCGAGTGCGGGAAGTAGCGGCGAACCATGCTCTCGTTGACGACGCCCACGTACTCGGTGCTCTCGCGATCGCGCTCGTTCAGCAGCCGGCCCGCACGGAGCGGGATGCGCATGACGCGGAAGTAGTCGCCCATCACGCTGCGGGTGTAGATCGACGGCTCGTCGCCGGGCGCGATCGGCGGCTCGCCCTCGATCACGAAGTCGTGGTCGAGCGCGTCGCCCGACAGCGGGATCTCGCTGATGAGGGCGGCGGAGACGCCGGGCTGCTCGTTCAACGACTGGAGCAGGCGGCGCCGGAACACGGATTGCGTGGTCTTGTCGTCGTAGCGGGACTGGGGGAGGTCGATGTGCGCGGCGAGGACGCCCCGAGTCTCGAATCCGGGCGGGACGCTCTGGAGGCGCCAGAGGACGCGCAGGAGGAGTCCGGCGCCGACCAGGAGAACCATGGCGAGCGCGATCTCCGAGACGACCAGCGCGCCGCGCGCGCGGCCGTCGCGCAGCGCTCCCGAACGAGCGCGGCCGAGGAGGCCCGTGAGGCGGCCGCTCGCGGCGTGCCAGCCGGGCGCGACGCCGAACAGGATGCTCGTCGCGAGCGACGCGAGGAACGTGAACCCCGCGACGCGCAGATTCGCGCCGACGTTGCCGAGGCGCGGAAGCGCCTCCGGGAATCGCGACAGCAGCGCGCCGACGCCCCACGCGCTCAGCAGGAATCCGAGCGCGCCACCGAGTACGGAGAGGAGCGCGC
>CAZLYE010000091.1:0-3245 GCA_964562865.1 uncultured Binatia bacterium (SeqCode)
ATGTTGACCACGATGCGCCGGGTCTCCCCGGCGCTCCGGATCGTGATCGTTCCCGCGGGCACCGCGAAGCCCTTCGACGAGAACTGGATCGTGACGTTGCTGGTCGCCGTCGCTCCGTCCACCAGAAGATGGGGCCCGTCGGCGGTCTCGCCGGCCCCGGCGGGATCGGCGACGATCCGGAACGCTCGCCCGTCCGGCTCGAGCACCAGCGCGTGGGTCACCCCCGTCGCGCGCGCGCGGGCCTTCGTGAGATGAACCGCCGCGTAGAGGTCGGCGGTGGCGCCGCTCGCGCGATATCCCTCGAGCGCCGCCCCGACCGTGGGCACGGTGGCGCCCATCAGGAGCCCCAGCACGAGCAGTGCGACCGCGGCTTCGACGAGCGTGACCCCCCACTGACTTGTCCGCATGGCGCCCTCCGGCGGTACTCGGGAGCAACAGCGGTGCCATCGTGGCTTCGCGGCGCGCGGCGGCAGACTTCGGGCGACTTCGCGCGGAGTTCGACGCCCTCGGCGCCCGTTGGCTCGCAGTCGAGGAGGCCCGTGACTGTCGGCTGGCGTGGACGGGGCGGATCGAGACGGATGCGCGCCCCGGGAGGCCCGGAGCGCGCCCGGCCGACTCAGGCGAGGCGGAAGCGGGGGGGATCGCCGGGCTGGCGGACGACCCGGCCTTCGCGCTCGAGCTTCTGGAGGTGCGACAGCACGGACAGGCGCGCGACCGGATGGAGCGCCGGGGCGACCTCGCGGTAGACGCGGGCCACGATGTCGGCCACGTTCTCGGCGCCGGCGCCGACGGCCGCGAGGATCTGCGTGTCGCGCTGAAGGCGATGGGCGATGTAGCCCTCGATGACCGGGCGGGCCGGTTCGAGCACCGGCCCGTGGGCCGGATAGATGCGCTGGACGTCGAGGTCGAGGACCCGGCGGAGGGACGCGAGGTAGTCCGCGAGGTCCCCGTCGTCGGGCGGAATGACCGTGGTCGAGCCGCCCAGGATGAGATCGCCGGTGAAGAGCGCGCGCTCCTCCTCGAGGTAGTAGCAGAGATGGTCGGACGCGTGGCCCGGCGTGTAGATCGCATGGAGCGTGACGCCGTCACCGCGGATCACCGCGCCGTCGGCGAGGGACTCCATCGGCACCGGGAGGGTCGCATCGTTCTTCACGAGCTTCGCGACGGGGACGCGCGGGAACGCGCGCCGCACGTCGGGCACGCCGCCGATGTGGTCGACGTGCCGGTGGGTCAGGATGACCCGCGACACCTCCTCGGTGCCTTCGCTGCGCAGGAACGCGGCGAGGAGCGTCATGTATCCGGGCACGCCCGCGCCGGTGTCGAGGAGGATGGGCCGGCGGGCGCCGACGAGGTAGGTGTTGGTGCCGGGCCCGGTCATGAGCCCGGGGTTCAGACCGAGGACGCGCCCGACCAGCGGGGTCAGGCGCGCCGTCTCCGGGATCGCGGGCGGGCGCGGCGCGCTCACGCGGGGCGCACCACCGTCGACCAGTCGAAGAGGTAGTAGCGCGCCGCATCCAGGCGGTCGATGATGCCGTCGAACTTCGGCCGCCCGTCGGCGTGATGGCGCCACACCGCCTCGCAGGACTCGAACTGCGCGAGGTATTGCGTCCCGTACTCGGCGGGCTCGGCCATCGGCCACTCGCGGGCGCGGAAGCGCCGGTGCGCTTCGGCCGGATCGACCCAGAAGCCCTCCGAGGCTTCCTCGGTGATGAGGCGCGGTCCCTGGCCCGGCGGCACGGGACAGAGGAAGAAGCGCGCCGAGAAGCGGATCGGGCTCGCTGGCGGGGTCACGAAGTGGCAGAGATAGCGAAGCGGCGCGAGGTCCGCCCGCCAGCCCTCGGCCGACAGGACCTGCGTGAAGGAGCGCTCGCCGCGGACCAGCGCCCGGCGATGGCCCTCGAGTCGATGAGCCACATCCGGTCCGGCCGTCGCGATCGGCTGATCGTCGCCGTCACACGCCAGCAGCATGCCGGTCTCCTCGAAGACCTCGCGCACGGCGGCGAGCCAGTAGGCGAGGGCGGGGACCTCGTCGGCCGCGTCGCCGATCGCGTGCGCGGCGGCCTCGGGCGAGAGCCCGCGGCTCCGGGCGAGCGCCTCGCGGCTCCGATCGGCCAGGTCGACCTTGCCGCCGGGGAAGGCGTAGTAGCCGCCGAGGAAGCGCATGTCCCGCGCGCGCCGGATCATGAAGACCTCGATCGCCGTCGCGCGACCGGGCCGGATCAGGAGCACGGATGCCGCGGGCCGAGGCTCGACGGGCACGACTCGGAGTCTAGCACGCGCGCCCGCGCGGCCTGCCCCGTCCGCGGGCGCGGTGGCGTCAGCGGATGCGCAGGAGCTTCGCCGCGTTCCCTCGAATGATCCGCGCGCGATCGGCCGCGCGGAGGCGGAGCTGCTCGATGATGCGACGCGGGCGCGTGTAGCCCATGTCGAAGCAGTAGTCGCTGCCGAGCATCACCCGATCGGCCCCCACGGTCTCGACAAGGTACCGGAGCGCGCCCGGCGAGTGCGTGATCGTGTCGTACGTGAATCGCCGGAGGTACGCGGTGACCTTCCGTCGCGCTCCTTGGCGGGCCTCGGGCCGGACCCGCTGACCGTGCTCGAGGCGACCGGCGAGATAGGGAAGTGCCCCGCCGCCGTGCGGGAGATTCACCTCCAGCTTGGGGAGCCGATCGAGCACACCACCGAAGATCAGGTGGGCCGCGGCCACCGCGGTGTCGAATGGATTCCCCAGCGTGTTCCGGAGGTAGTACGGCGCCAGCCGCTTCGCCCGGTCGATCACGTTGATCGGGTGGAGCAGGAGCGGGAGTCGCAGCGCCTGGCACTGCTCCAGCACCGGGAAGAGTGCCGGGTCGGCGAGGTCGCGATCGGCGACATTCGTGCCGGCATAGACGGCGCGGATCCCGGGGAGCGCGGCGACGCGGTGCAGCTCGGCGAGCGCCGCCGCGGGATCCTGGAGCGGCAGCGTGGCGCATCCGACGAATCGGTCCGGGTAGGCGCGGTGGGCCTGGACCAGGGCGTCGTTGAAGGCGCGCGCGAGCCGGGCGCCCAGCTCGGGCGGCGCCCAGTAGGTCATCGGGACCGTCAATGACAGCGCGTGGACCTCGACGCCCTGCCGGTTCATCGCGCGGACGCGGCGATCGAGGTCCCAGTACGTCGAGTCGAGCGGGACGCCGACGCCCGCCCCGCCGACGCTGACGAGCGGGCCCTGCGACGTGTGGTCGACGCGCGCCCCGTGCGGCCCGCCT
>CAZLYE010000092.1:0-3351 GCA_964562865.1 uncultured Binatia bacterium (SeqCode)
GCGCTCGACAACGTGAGCCTCGAGGTGCCGGGCGGGAGCCTGCTCGCGCTCCTCGGGCCCTCGGGCTCCGGGAAGACGACGCTCCTTCGGATCATCGCCGGGCTCGACGTCCCCGACACGGGCTCGATCCGCTACGAGGACGAGGACGTGACCGACATGAGCGTCCGCGAGCGGAACGTGGGCTTCGTGTTCCAGCACTACGCGCTCTTCCGCCACATGAGCGTGTTCGACAACGTCGCCTTCGGGATGCGGGTGCGCGGGTGGCCCGCGGCGCGCGTGCGCGACCGCGTCCGCGAGCTGCTGCGTCTGATCCAGCTCGAGGGGCTCGAACGCTCGCTGCCGGCGCAGCTCTCCGGCGGCCAGCGCCAGCGGGTGGCCCTCGCCCGTGCGCTCGCCGCGGAGCCGAAGGTGCTCCTCCTCGACGAGCCCTTCGGGGCGCTCGACGCCCGCGTCCGCGAGGAGCTGCGCCACTGGCTCCGCCGCCTGCACGACGAGATCCACGTGACGAGCGTGTTCGTGACGCACGATCAGGAGGAGGCGTTCGAGGTGGCGGACTTGGTCGCGATCATGCATCGGGGCCACATCGAGCAGGTGGGTCCACCGCGGGAGATCTTCGAGCAGCCGGCCAATCCGTTCGTGATGGACTTCCTCGGGAACGTGAACGTCTTCCATGGCCACGTGCAGCGCGGCCGGGCCGTGCTCGGCGCGCTCGAGGTGTCCTACCCGCAGCACCCGCACGACGTCTCGCGCGCGGCGACCGCGTTCGTCCGCTCGCACGAGCTCGACCTCCTCCGGGAGAACGACGGACGGCCGAGCCTCGCGGGGCAGATCGCCCACGTGAACCCGGCGGGCCCGGTCGTGAAGGTGCGCGTCCATGCCGCGGACTTCGGCGTGCTCCTCACCGTCGACGTGACGCCGGATCGATGGGCGGAGCTGGGGCTCCAGGTGGGCGACACGGTGCACGTCGTGCCGCGGCAGCTCAGGGTGTTCGCGCAGGACTACTCGATCTGAGCGATCGTCGCCCCGGCACTCGGACGAAGAGGGCCCCGAGCGTTGCGTCCCGAAGGCGACTGTGGTTCTCTCGCCGCGGGCATGCGGCGGGGGAGACGGACAGCGCGCGTTCTCCGGGCCGGCGCGCTCGTCTCGACGCTCCTGGCGCTCGGAACGGTCGCCGGCGCCACGACCCTGTGTGCCGACCGCCGCGGCAAGGTCAGCGTTCGCGACGTCTGCAAGCGACACGAGACGGCGATCGCACCGCAGGACGTCGGCCTCGTCGGCCCGCGCGGCGCCGACGGGCAGGCGGGGCCGCCGGGAGCGCCCGGCATGGTGCCCCTTCAGGTGATCGACGCCGCCGGGCACCCCTTCGGGATCATGCTCAGCTTCGACGGCACCGACGTGACGACGGTCGTCCAGGTCCCCGGGGTGGACATCCCGCTCCAGTTCGTGATCTTCGCCGGCGGTCAGTTCGAGCTCCAGCTCGATCAGGACACGATCTTCTACGCCGCGGCCGGCTGCACCGGGATGCCGTTCCTCGCCGGAGGCGGCAGCATCGTGCCGGTCGGGGTGGTGATCGGGACACGCGGGTACTTCTCCCGGATGCCACAGACGCAGCAGTCGGTCGGCTCGAGGGAATACCTGGCGACCAATTGCGGCGCCGGCACGCCGACCGCGCGCGGAACGTGCTGCGCGAGCTTCAGTGGCACGATCTCGGCGAGCCCGGCGGAGACGTTCGACCCAACGGTTCTCGGCGTGACGTTCCCATTCTCGGTCGTGCCGCGATGAGGGCCCATCGCCTCACGCGCATGCTCGCGGTCGCGGTTGCGCTGTCCGCGACGATCGCCGACGCCTCGGTCCTCTGCCGGGCGCGCTCCGGGAGGGTCTGCTTCCGGACGAAGTGCCACAGGTCGGAGCATCCCCTCGATGCGACCCAGCTCGACCTGTCCGTCCTGGCCGGCACCCAGGGGGGGCCAGGCACCGCCGGCCCGATCGGAACGCATCCGCTCGCGCTCGTCGACAGCCACGGGGTGGAGCTCGGGCCGATCATGACGATGTTCAGCAACATCGATGCGTTCGTCGCCATCACGCAGCCGGCCCTCGGTACGACGGTGCTCTTCGAGATCGCGCCACAGGATTACGTGCACAACATCGGCGGCGCCCAGTCGTCAGCCTACTACGTGACGGCCGACTGCTCCGGGGTCCCGTACCTCCTCTTCGCGGACCCGAACGAGCCGTTCGCCCAGATCTTCGGCACCGCGGCGTACGTCCCGACGGCCGTCGCGCAGAGCGTGATGTATCATTCCACCGAGTACGATGCGGAGGGCAGCCCGTGCGGCGGCGGCGCCACCGACACGGGACGCGGCAGCTGCTGCTCCTCGGCGGCGACGGGGATGGCGAACCTCTCCCCCGCGGCTCGCGTCCCACTCGCCGCGCTCGGCTTCGTGCCGCCGTTCCGGGCCGTGCCGCGCTGACCCATGAAGCGCTCGATCGCGACGTTGATGCTCCTCGGTCTCCTCTACGGGAGCCCCGCCTCCGCCCTCGTGCTCTGCCAGGCCCGTGACCATTCGCTCTTCGCGCGCACGAAGTGTCACCGGAAGGAGACGCTCGTCCCCCTCACCGCCGTCGGGGTCGCGGGAGCGACGGGCGCGCAGGGCACGGTCGGACCTCGGGGGCCATCCGCCGTGCGGGTGATCGACGCGGTCGGACACGAGGTGGGATCCGTGACGAACACGGACAGCTTTCTCGTCTTCGTCCCCGACGGGTCGACGCAGGTGACGTTCGTCCTGCTGAAGAGCACGCCGATCGGCCAGCCGGTCCTGCTCGGGCTCGACACCGCCGGAGATCCGACCGGCTCCGTGAGCTACGCGTCGGCCGACTGCAGCGGTACTCCCCTGATCCAGGGTGGAGGCTTCCTCGGCCTGCTCCAGGTGGTGTCGGACACGGTCTTCTACCCGACCCAGCCGACGTCGGCGACGACGGGAGGCTCGATCGAGACCACGGATCGGAGCCACGGCTGCACGTCGATCACGACGCGGGGCGGGTGCTGCCGCGCGCAGGCGATGAGCATCACGGGATTCTCGGAAGCCGCCACGACGACGCTCGGCGCGCTCGGCATCGCGCCCCCGCTGCACGCCGTCACCGGCAGCCCGTGACGTGGCCGGACGCGCTGGTGCTTGACACGACGGTCGCACCTGAGGCATCAACGATCGCGTGACGATTCGGACCGCGACCTGCTGCTGTTGTAGCGAGGCACGGGGGGCTTCCCGCGCCTGCGTCGCGTCCGTCGCCGTCGACTCGTAGCTCGGTAGAGACATCGCGAACCAGGAGGCCCGGGAGGCTCACGCCCCCGGGCCC
>CAZLYE010000093.1:0-3182 GCA_964562865.1 uncultured Binatia bacterium (SeqCode)
GCGCTTCGCCTCGGCGAGCATCTCCTGGCGCTCCTTCACGATCCAGCGCGCCTGTTTGATCTCCTCGGGGATCGTCGCCCGCATCTGGTCGAGGATGTCGTAGATCTCCTCACGGTCGATCCGAACCTGGTCGGTGAGCGGAACGGCCTTCGCGTTGTGCACGAGGTCGTCGAGCTTGTCGATGAGAACGAGGACGTCCATGTCTCGGAAGTGTAACGGCGCCCCCGGCTACCGCCGGAGGCGCCGTTCGTCGACGTTCTCGGGGTCTCAGCCCTCGTGCTCGATCATCAGGTAGGTAAAGGACAGGGTCCCCTTCGCCTTCGCGGTCAGGTGGACGACGAACCCCTTCCCCGGCTGCACCTCCACCCACGGGGTGGCGTTGCCCGGGTCGCCGGTCAGCGTCAGCGAGACGAGCGTGCGGTCGTCGATGGTCGGTGCGGCGACGAACACGGAGTCGCTCTTCGCGGCGATCGCCCCCCTCGCGACGCCGCTGAACGCGGCCCGGCCTCGCACCGAGAGCGCACGGCCGTCGCCGTTCAGAGCCACGACGCCGACCGCGTCGAGCCCTGCCGCCTGTCCCCAGACCCCGGTCGGCGGGAGCGGCTGCGGATTGAGCGAGACCTGGACTCCCGGCGAGGCGCCCCAGACGCCGACGCCGCCCTGGCCGAGCACGCCGACCTCGTCCGCCACGCCCTGGCCCCAGACGCCGGTCGGCGGCAGCGGCTGCGGGTTGAGCGAGACGTCGGCCCCGGGTGTCGCGCCCCAGACGCCGATGTGCCCCTGCGCGAGCGCGCCGAGCCCGCCGTCGCCGCCCTGGCCCCAGAGACCGGCCGGTGCCGGCGGGAACGGTTGCGGGTTGAGCTCCACCTCGCCCGCAAGGCCCCAGACTCCGACGCCGCCGGGGTTTCCCGCGGCGGTGGGGTTGTCTCCGGCGACGCCGATGACACCCGCGGCGTTCAGGCCGTACAGCTCGTCTTCGTGCTGGGCGTCGACGCCGGTCGCGCCGACGAGGCCGGCGTTTCCGTCCGACATGCCGAGCGCACCCGGACGGGTGTCGCTGCGCGCGCACAGCCCCGCGCCGCCGGCGCCGACGAAATGCCCGCCGGCAGGGTCGAGCTCCTGCGGGCTGATCGCCGGCACCGGCCCCGAGAGGCCGATCACGCCGATGTGCGAGTCGGACACGCCGACGGCACCCGGGCTCTGCCCGCCGTTGAACCACCCTGCCGACGCGGTCGTCCACGCCTTCTGCACGGCGGGCACGAGCTCGCCGTAGACGGGCGTACCGTCGTGCGTGCCATCGCCGATGATCGCCCGCGAGACGTTCCCGCGCGCGGGGTCGCCCCAGTCGATCTCGAGCGCCCCGCCGGTCCCGCCGAAGACGAGCTCCGTCGTCTGGTCGGCCGTGTTCTGCTCGCCGAGGACGAGCGGGCCGCCGTCGTCGGCGCTCGCCGAGCTCACCTTGCCGAAGAGCGCGGCGACGAGCGCGCCTGCGCCGCCTGCGAGAAGGCCGCGGCGGCCGAGCTTGCGAGTCGTGTCCATTGTCCTCCCCCTCTGACCCCTGGTACACCGGACTCGCCGCAGTGCGCCGAGGATATGCCGCCGACCCCGCCGAGCACCCCCCTCCCGGCGGGACCGTGACGCGACGTTCGGTTACTCGGCGGGGTTCTCGGGCGTCCCGGGCCGACCGTCGGGGAAGAGCTCCTTGAACCGGCGCGCGACCGGCTCGGGCACGAGCGCGGAGACGTCGCCCCCGAACTCGGCGATCTCCTTGACGCCGCTCGAGGAGACGAAGCTGACCTGCGGGCTCGCCATCACGTACACGGTCTCGACGTCGGGAGCGAGCGTCCGGTTGAGCTGGTTCATCTGGAACTCCCACTCGAAGTCCGAGATGACGCGCAGCCCCTTCACGATCGCCTTCGCCTCCCACCTGCGCGCGAAGTCGACGACGAGTTCGCGGAAGACGTCCACCTCGACGTTCTCGAGGTGCGCGACGGCGGCGCGGAGGAAGTCCACCCGCTCCTCGATCGTGAAGGTCGGCTGCTTGTGATGCGGGTTCCCGACGACGCCGACCACCACGCGGTCGAAGATCCCGGCGGCACGCGTGATCACGTCCACGTGGCCGTTCGTGACCGGGTCGTAGGAGCCGGGGCAGATGGCGGTGATCACGCGCCGCCCTCGAAGAGCGTGACCCGTGTCTGGCCGTACTTGCGGCTCGTCCGGAGGGCCAACGGCAGCTCCGGCTGGACGCGCGCGTCGGTCTCGACGACGAGCAGACCGTCGGCGGCGAGCACAGGCGGCAGGTAGCGCGTGAGCTTGGGCTGAAGGTCCGGATACACGCCGTACGGGGGGTCGACCAGCACGAGATCGTACTTCCTGCCCGCCGCCGCCTCCTGGGCGAGCGCCGTCAACGCGTCGCTCCGGACGACGCGGGCGCCGCTCAGGCGCAGCCGGTCGAGGTTGCGCTCGATCGTCCGGACGGCGTCCGCGTCCTGCTCCACGAAGACGGCTCGTACGGCCCCGCGGGAGAGCGCCTCGATCCCCATCGCCCCCGAGCCGGCGTAGAGGTCGAGCACGGCCGCCTCGTCCAGCGGGCCGACGAGGTTGAAGACGTTCTCGCGGACGCGATCCGACGTCGGCCGCGTGTCGAGGCCCCGCGGCGCGGCGATCGTGTGCCCCTTGCGGCTGCCGGCGATGACGCGCATGGGAAGATCGTCGCATGGCGAGCTTCTCCCTCGTCCACGGCGCGTGGCACGGGGGCTGGTGCTGGAGCCTTCTCCGCGCCGAGCTCGAGGCGCGCGGCCACGCCGTTCACACGCCGGATCTCCCGTGCGAGGACGTGGACGCCGGCGTCGAGGAGTACGTCGCGGCCGTCCCGCCGGCCGACGTCGTCGTCGGCCATTCGCTCGGCGGGATGACGATCCCTCGTGTGCACGCGCGTCTGCACGTGTTCCTGACCGCACTCGTCGCGGGGACCGGTTGGGACGGCGTCTTCGTTCCGGGTTTCGGGGCAGCGCGTGCCCGCGACGAGCTCGGGCGGTCGCACTACGCGGATCCGGCCGACGCGGCGCGCGAGCTCCAGTACCCGCCGCAGCTCGCCGGTCTGGCAGCGCGCGTCCGCCGGCAGGCGCCGTACGACCCGGCGCCCTTCGAGCCCCCCGGCCCCCGTGCCTACATCGTCTGCA
>CAZLYE010000094.1:0-4229 GCA_964562865.1 uncultured Binatia bacterium (SeqCode)
CCCCGTTCGCCGTGCGCTCGAAGCGGAGGACGTCGATCGCGATCGAGTAATCGGGACGCGCGGAGAGGAGCCACGGGTAGCGTACGACCCGGTCGGTGCCGAGCATCAGCGAGAGGTCGCGGGAGAGCAGGCGCGGAAAGCTCGTCTCGACGGGCTCCGCCCAGCGGGCCGTGTCCGAGAAGGTGACGCGGTTCGGCCCGAGCCGGGTGACGATCTCCGTGCGTCGGAGATAGCTCGGAAACGTCAGCGGCCCGACGCCGACGAGGAGCGTGTTCGACCGCCGCGCGCCCACACCGGCGGTCGCGCTGCCCGTGGGCATCGCGTCCAGGACGAAGAACCGGCTCGGGTCCGGCCGCGGCGCCAGCACCGAGCAGGCGGCGAGGAGGAGGCAGCAGGCGGCGAGGGGTCCCCTCACTTCGCGCCGTCCTCCTTCTTCACGTAACGTCCCCGGATGATCGAGCTCGGGTTGCGGTCCAGCTCGAGAGCCAGGTTCTCGATCGCGGACGCCGCGCTGGTCAGCGCGGCGAGTGCCGTATCGAGACGGTAGACGAGCGGCCCACCGGGCTCCACGCTCGACCGCAGATTCTGGAAGGTCCCGCGCGCCTCGGTGAGCGTGGTGCCCGCGTGCTCGAGCGTCGTCCGGAGCTCCGGCAGGAGGGAGCCGTTCGCGTTCGCCGCGAGACGCTGGAGATCCGTCGCCGTGCCGTCGAGCTTCCCGATCAGCCGGTCGAGTGAGCCAGGCAGCTCGCGGGTCTCGGGGTCGTCGAGAATCCGGCGCAGCCCGTCGAGCGTGTCGGTGGCGCTCGTGACGAGGTGCTTGAAGTCGACGTCCTCGAGCTTCTTCGCCACCCGCATCGCCGCCTGCTGCACCTCCTCGAACTCGGTCGGGATGGTCGGGATCTCGGGATACGACACCGACGGCTCCGCGACCAGGTTGAGCGGTGCGTCGGGCCGGAAGTCGAGCGAGATGTAGAGCACGCCCGTGACCAGGCTCTCCGTGCTGAGCTGGGCGCGGAGCCCCTCGTCGACGAGGCGGCGAATGTTCTCCGGGGTGGGGTCGAGGCGCGCACCCTCGCGGGTGATGGTCTCCTTGTCGAGGTCGAGGATGACCGGGATGCGGATGTCCGGGACGGCGCGCTCGTGGGGCGAGATGTTCAACCGGATATCGCGCACGCTGCCCACCTCGACGCCCATGAACTTGACCGGCGCGCCGGGCTTGAGGCCGCTGACGGAGGAGCTGAAGTAGACGACCACGGGCAGCGTCTTCCGGAAGTACCGTCCCGACCCGAAGAAGACGGCGCCGAGGACGGCGAGCGCGATCGCGCCGACCACGAACGCCCCGATGACGGTCGGACTCGCCTTCCGTCCCATTGCTACTCGCCCCCGTCCTCGCCCCGGCGGAGGAAGCGCCGCACGTTCGGGTCGGGTGACTCGTCGCGCAGCACCTTCGGTGGGCCGATCGCCGTCATGGTCCGCTGCGCGGCGTCGAGGAAGACGCTGCTCGTGCCGATCGCGAAGATGCTCGCGAGCTCGTGCGTGACGATCACCACCGTCGCGCCGAGGCTGTCGCGCAGCTCGAGGATCAGGTCGTCGAGCCGCCGAGAGCTGATGGGATCGAGGCCCGCGCCGGGTTCATCGAAGAAGAGCACCTCGGGATCGAGGGCCATCGCCCGGGCGAGCCCCGCTCGCTTCTGCATGCCGCCGCTGATCTCCGAGGGGTAGAAGTCCTCGAACCCTCTCAGCCCCACCAGCGAGAGCTTGAGCGAGGCGAGCTCCCGGATCTGCGACGGCGTGAGCGGCGTGAACTCCGCGAGCGGGAGGCCGACGTTCTCGGCGAGCGTCATCGAGCTCCACAGCCCCCCGCCCTGGTAGAGGATGCCGAACCGCCGCAGCATGCGTGTCCGCTCCGCGGCGTCCGCGTGCGTGAAGCTCTCGCCGTCGTACAGGATCTCGCCGGCGGCGGGCTCGAGGAGACCGATCATGTGCTGCAAGAGCGTGCTCTTCCCGCAGCCGCTGCCGCCCATGATGATGAAGATGTCCCCCCGCCGGATCGTGAAGTCGAGGTCGCGCATGATGACGAAGGAGCCGTACGCCATCGTGAGATGGCGCACCTCGATGTGGGCTTCGGCGGCGGACACGGGTCAGATCCCGAGCACATAGAACACGACCGAGAAGACACCGCAGGCGCTGATGATGAGCACGATGCTCGTCACCACCGCCGACGTGGTCGCCTCGCCGACGGCGGACGAGCTGCGGCCGGAGGCCATGCCGCGGAGACAGCCGGCGATCGCGATGAGGACGCCGTAGACGGACGCCTTGAAGACGCCGCCCACCAGGTCCCCGAGGGCCACGGCTCCGCTCGTCTGCTGCATGTAGGTCTTGAGGGACAGCCCGAGCATCCCGATGCCGACCGCCGCGCCGCCGAGGATGCCGAGGAGGTCCGCGTACAGGCAGAGGAGCGGCATCATCAGGCAGAGCGCGATGATGCGCGGGAGGACCAGGAAGTCGAGCGGCGGGAGCCCCGTCGTGGTGAGCGCGTCCGTCTCCTGGGTCACCTTCATGCTGGCGAGCTGGGCGGCGAAGGAGGCTCCGCTGCGGCCGGCCATGACGATCCCGGTCATCATCGCGCCCATCTCCCGGACCATCGCGATGCCGACCAGGTTCGCGACGTAGATGGCGGCGCCGAACTGCTGGAGCTGCACCGCGCCGACGAAGGCGAGGATCGTGCCGACGAGGAAGCTGATCAGCGTGACGATCGGCAACGCGTCGGCGCCCACCTGCTGCATCAGCAGGAGGAGATCCGAGGTGCGGTAGCGCGCCTGCCGGCGTGCGAGCCGGCCGATGCCGAGCGTCACCTCGCCGAGGAAGCGGAGGAAGTCGCGGATCGAGGCGAATGACGCGAGGGTCGCCTCCCCGATCCGCGCCACGAGTCCGGGGGCGACCGGCCGCGGGCGGGCGCTGGTCTCGGGCACCGCCTCCGAGAGCGTCAGCAGGCGTCGGATGCCCGACGGGAGCCCCTCGCGCGCGACCTCGGCCCCGTGAGCGTGCCCGAGCGCGCTCACGCGCTCGAGGAAGGCGAGCACGCCGCTGTCCCATCCCCGGAGGGCCGTGGCGTCGAACGCCACCCGATGCACGGGCGGGGGGCTCGCGAGCGCCTGCTCCACGGGCGCGATCGGCGGGACGCCGTGCTCGATCCGCCACGCTCCCGCGAGGCGCACGACCAGCGTCTCGTCATCCGGACGGACGATGGTGAGGGCGTGTCCCTCGGTCTCTGCACTGGCGCCGTTGTGCACGCTGGGTATCCGATCGGTCGAAAGGTCGAAAGCAATCCGGGCGCCGGAGGTGACGCACCGCGGGTCGTCGCCAGCGGCCCGGGGTGCGGTCGGGGAACGACGTCCGGGGCGATCCGCTGCCCTCCCGGGGCGAGATATCGCCCCGAGATGCGCGACGACGCGACGCCGTTCCGCTCCCGAGCGCGCCCCGACCGGGGACGGCTCCCGGCATGGAACCTGCGGGGGACGCACGAGGCCAGAAGGGAGGCGTCATGCGACGAACGCTACTCGCGACCACGTTCACGATCGGTGCCCTCGTCCTGCTCGGCGGTGTCGTCCGGGCGGACGAGACGCAGGGCAGGAAGCCCGATGCCACGGTGCGGTTCCAGGGCGGGTCCGTCGGGCTCGGCGTTGGAACGAGCTGGGGATCGGGAACGCTCGAGTTCCACGGGAAGAGCTATCCCATCCGGGTGCAGGGGCTCACGCTCGGCTCCGTCGGAGCCACCCGCTTCGACGCGACGGGCGCTGTCTTCAACCTCACGCGCGTCGAAGACGTCAACGGAACCTACACGGGTGTGGGCGCCGGGGCCACGGCCGGAGGAGGGGCCAGCGCCACCGTCATGCGCAACCAAAACGGGGTCCAGATGGAGGTGACATCGACCTCGCAGGGCGCCAAGGTGTCGGCCGGCGTCAACGGCGTGACGATCCGGCTGGCCGAGAAGGGCAGCAGCGACTAGGAACCAGCGGACGGTCGCAGCAACGCGCCGCCGTCCGGCCCCCGACTCAGTGCAACGTGGCGGAGCCGGCCCCGTGCCGGCCCGCCACGAGCGCATTCAGCGCGTCGGCGTCGACCGGCTTCACGAGGTGGTGCTGGAACCCCGCCGCGAGTGCACGCTCCCGATCCTGGGCGCGACCGTAGCCCGTGAGCGCGACGAGGAGCACGCGCGCGAGACGCGG
>CAZLYE010000095.1:0-7733 GCA_964562865.1 uncultured Binatia bacterium (SeqCode)
CCGTGGGGAGCGTCAAGGCGGCGCGCTACAGCGCGCTGGCACCGGTGACGTGCGCGTCGGCGCGGACGGCGACCGACCGGCCGACGAACCCGCCCGTGTAGCGTCCGCCGGCGCCGAGGACGATGTCGCCCGACGGCGCGTAGATCGACCCCGCGATCGTCGCGCCCGGTCCGGCGACGACCGCGCCGGCTCCGCCGCGCTCGAGGTCGATCCGCACGGCGTGCGCGTCGAGCGGCGCGGCGGGGGCGAGCACCGCGTGGCTGCGGAGGGCGAGCCGCCCCTCGACGGCGATCCGGCACGCGCCCGCGCAGAGCAGCCGAGCGCCACGGCCGAGCGCGATCGAGCGGACCGCGTAGTCGCCGCCCGCGAGGAGGAGACGACCGCCGGTGCCGACGCGGACCGCGGCGTAGGCGCCGGCCGCGAGCGGCGCCGTCCTCGCGTGCGCGGGGACGCGAACCTCCGCGGCGCCCGCGACGACCTGCACGAGCGGCAGCGACGCGACGTCGACCACGGGCGACGCGAGCGCGCCGCACCCGAAGCGCTCCGGGCCGATGACGAGCCGGCAGAAGAGATCGGCGACGCGCGCGCCGGCGCGGACGCGGATCGTGTCGGCGGCGACCGAGCCGGCGACGCGCGCTCCCGCGCCGATCGTGACCTCGCCGCGGTTCGCGCCGACGTCGCCCTGCTCGACGCGGACGCCGGGCCCGAGCGTGACGTCGTCGAGCCCGAGGATCGCGTAGGCGGCGGGCGCGGGTGGCGCCTGCGCCGCCGTCGCCACCGCCGCCCCGACCGCCACGAGGACGCCCACGAGCCACCGCATCCGCCACCTCCCCGGACCGCTCTCTAGCATGCGTCGGGATGCCGATGAAGCGTGCGCGCTGGACGAGGCTCCCCCGAGGCCGTAGAGTCGCCGCCTCGATGGTGCGGTCCGCGGTCGGCATCACGTCGCTCTCGACGTATTTCCCGCGCCGGCGCCTCGACCGCGCGCTCATCGCGAAGGCGTGGGGCGCGCGCGTCCCGGCGGGCGCGCGGACCGTCGCCGGCATCGACGAGGACGCGCTCACGATGGCGACGGACGCCGTCTTCGCCTGCGACGGTGCCAAGGCGGCCGACGCGCTCTACTTCGCGAGCACGAGCGCGCCGTACCTGGAGAAGCAGGTCGCGAGCGTCGTCGCGACGGCCGCGGATCTCCGGCGCGACGTCGCGGTCGCGGACTTCGCCGGGTCCGTCCGGGCGGGTGTGACGGCGCTCCGTCTGGCGCTCGACGGCGTGCGCGCGGGGAGCCTCCGGACGGCGCTCGTCACGGCGGCCGACGTGCGCGTCGCGGAGCCCGAGTCCGAGCTCGAGCCGCTGCTCGGCGACGGCGCGGCCGCAGTCGCGGTCGGCCGCGAGGGCGTGATCGCGGAGCTCGTCTCCGCGGCATCCGTCTCGGAGGAGTTCACGTACCTCTGGCGCACCGACGAGCAGCGCCAGCTCCGCGTCACGGAGCCGCGCTTCGGGACGACGTACGGCTATGTGCGCGACGTGGCCGAGGCGATCGGCGCCGCGCTCCGGAAGGCGGAGGTGCCGCCGGCACGGGTGGCGAAGCTCGCGCTCGGCGCGCCCGACCAGCGCGGGGCGGCCGAGGCCGCGAAGCGGGCCGGCTGCGATCCCGCGCGCCAGCTCGAGGCCTCGCTCGTGAACGAGGCCGGCATCCTGGGCTCGCCCGAGCCGCTCGCGCTCCTCTCGCGCAGCCTCGAGACCGCGGCGCCGGGCGACTTCATCGTCGTCGCGGGCTGGGGCGAGGGATCCGACGCGCTCGTCTTCCGCGCAACCGACGCGCTGCCGGCATCGCGCCCGCGCCCGCTCGCCGAGCGGCTCGCGCGCGGGATGATGCTGCCGTCGTACGAGCGCTATCTCCGGGCCCGCGCCGTGCTGCCCGCCGAGCCGATGGGCGAGACGGTGACGTCGATGATCGAGTGGAAGGAGCTCCGGCAGGACATGCGGCTCTACGGGAGCCGCTGCGAGGCGTGTGGGCTCGTGCAGTACCCGCAGGCGCGCGTCTGCCTCGGCTGCCGGGCCCGTGACCGCATGGCGGAGCATCGCCTCGAGCGGCGAGGGACGGTCTTCACGTTCACGATCGACAACCTGGCGCCCGTGCCCGAGCATCCAATGCCGATGGCGGTCATCGACCTCGACGGCGGCGGCCGGGTCTACCTCCAGGTCGCGGACGCGGCAGAGGGCGAGGTGAAGGTCGGCGTCCGCGTCGAGCTGACCTTCCGGCGGCTCCACGAGGCGGGCGGCAACCGGAACTACTTCTGGAAGGCGAGGCCCCTGTGATCCGGGACAAGGTCGCGGTCATCGGCGTCGGCTGCACGAAGTTCGGCGACCGCTTCGAGCGGAGCTTCGAGGAGCTCATCTGCGACGCGGCGTTCGATGCGTACGCCGACGCCGGCATCGAGCCCGACGAGATCGAGGCCGCGTACCTGGGCACCTATCTCCCCGGCCCGGGCGGCGGGAAGGCGGCCGTCTCCCTCGCGGACGCCCTCCGGCTCTACGACCGCCCGATCACGCGCGTCGAGAACTACTGCGCCACGGGGACGGACGCCTTCCGCAACGGCTGCCTCGCCGTCGCGTCGGGCACCCACGACGTCGTGCTGGTGCTCGGCGCGGAGAAGCTGAAGGACCGCGGCGGCCGCGGGATCCCGCGGCTCGGCCACCCGCTCCTCGCGCGCGGGAACACGGCGCCCGGTCTCTTCGCGCTCGCGGCGAACCGCTACATGCACACCTTCGGCCTCGGCCGCGAGACGCTCGCCAAGGTGGCCGTCAAGAACCACCGGAACGGGGCGAAGAACGAGAAGGCGCATCTCCGCATGGAGGTGACCGAGGACCAGGTGCTGAAGGCGCCGATCATCGCCTGGCCCTTCGGGCTGCTCGACTGCTGCCCCACCACCGACGGCGCCGCCGCGGCCATCATCTGTCGCGCGGATAGCACCCGGCGGTTCCGCAAACCGCCCGTCCTCGTGAAGGGCGCCGGGCTCGCGGTGGCGACCGGCCGGCCGTACTTCGACCCCACCTTCGACTACCTCGGCTTCCGCTCGACCCAGGCGGCCGCGCGGCAGGCCTACGCGATGGCCGGAATCGAGCCGGGGGACATCGACTTCGCCGAGGTGCACGACTGCTTCACGTGGACCGAGATATCGAACGTCGAGGACCTCGGGTTCTGCAAGAAGGGCGAGGGCGGACGGCTCGCGGAGGAGGGACGGACGGCGCTCGACGGCGACATCCCGGTGAACCCGAGCGGCGGGCTCAAGTCCTTCGGCCATCCGATCGGTGCGAGCGGCGTGCGCATGATCTACGAGTGCGTGACGCAGTTGCGCGGCGAGGCGGGCAGCCGCCAGGTGAAGGACCCGGAGCTCGGGCTCGCGCACAACGTGGGCGGGCCGGGCGCGGTGTCGTGCGTCATCGTGCTCGGTCGGGGGTAGCGGGATGCGCGGGGACGCGGCGTCGTGGACGCGGAGCGGGGCGCGGGGGACTCCCCGCTCGGCTTCGATTCGGCGCCGTTCAGCCCCGCGTTGCGGAACGGCCGTCGCGTTCGGGCGCCTCATAGGCGCCGCTCGGGGAGTCCCCCGCGCCCCGCTCCGCGTGCGCGGCGGGGCGTCGTCGGCATCGTGCTAGCCGACGGGCACGGGGACGCTGTCGTCGCGTCTGGCGTGGCGCGTGTTGGCGCGGGCCGGGCTCCTCGGGTGATGGGGCGGTGGGTGGTGTTCGGGTGTTGGGTGGCGGCGATCTATGCGAGCCTGCCGGTGGGGCCGCGGGTGGGGCTCGCCGTTCTGCGGACCACGGTGGGGAGCTGGGTGCTCGGGCCCGGGCTCACCGTCGCGGCGGTCGCGGGTGCAGGAATCCTGATCGTCACCCTGCGGCGGCGGGGTGCGCCGCGGTGGACCTACGCGACGATCGCGGGGGCGGGTGTCGCGTACGCGCTCGCGTTCGCCTGGCTCCGGGCGCAGCAGCTCGAGCGGACCCACCTGCTGGAGTACGGCATCGTCGCGTGGCTCGCGTGGCGGGCGCTCGAGCCCATGATCCCGGGCCGCGTGGCTGGGTATGCGGCCGCGGCGGTGCTGGCGTCGGCCGTCGGCTGGGGCGACGAGCTGCTGCAGCGAATCGTCCCCGGCCGCTACTACGACCTCCGCGACGTGGCGATGAACGCGCTCGGCGCGGTGCTCGCCATGTTCGTGCTCGCCGCGCTCGACGCGCACAGCCCGGCGGGTGCGGCCGCGTCGTGGGACGAGGGCGGCGTCAGCGCCGGATGGTCAGCACGAAGATCACGGCGAGCAGGAGGATCATCACCGCGATGAAGAATCCCGAGTACGTGCGGAAGGCCGACACGTTGGAGTTGACCGACCCGATGTCGTCCTTCAGCGCGTCGATGTGCTCGCGCACGGTGCTGCTCTCGACGTAGAGACCCTTCACCTCGTCGCGGAGGGCCTTCACCTCCTGCGCGGTGCCGCTCGCGTCGTCCTTCTGCGCCGCGAGGTCGTCGTGCAGCGCCTGGAGGCGGTCCTTCAACTGCTGCATCTCGTCGCCGAGCGCCCGCTGCGCGTCCGCGAGCTGGCGGAGGAGCGCACGGTCCTGCGCGGCCTGTGAGCTCTGCGCCGGTGCCTTCGCGGCCGGCGCGCGACCATGGCGGGGCGCGCTCTCCGACTCCTCCTGCCCGTGCGCCACGGCACCCGCGACCAGGAGGAAGCAGGCCACGAGCCAGCACGTCCGGGACGTCATGGCGGCAGCCCTCATAGTCGCCGTCTCCGGGGTGGTCAAGGTTCCGCCCCGCCTACGGCCGCAGCCGTTCGAGCATGCGCGGAAACGGGATCGTCTCGCGGACGTGGTGGAGCCCACAGAGCCAGGCGACGCACCGCTCGATGCCCATCCCGAATCCCGCGTGCGGGACCGAGCCGTAGCGGCGGAGGTCGAGGTACCACCCGAACGCGTCGAGCGGCAGGGCGTGCGCGCGGATCTTCTGCTCGAGGACCGCGACGTCGTCCTCGCGCTGCCCGCCGCCGATGATCTCGCCGTAGCCCTCGGGGGCGAGCACGTCGACGCAGAGCGCGACGCGCGGATCGGCGGGATCGGCCTTCATGTAGAACGCCTTCGACTCGACCGGATAGCGATGGACCATGACGGGACGGTCGAACTCCTGCGAGAGCGCCGTCTCCTCGTCGCCGCCGAGGTCGGCGCCCCACTCGAGCGCGAAGCCCTTCCGGCGGAGCACGTCGAGCGCCTCGGCGTACGTGATGCGCGGGAACGGCTTCCGCACCCGCTCGAGCGGTGCCGGGTCGCGCCCGAGCGCGCGCAGCTCGGCCGCACGGCGCCCGACGACCGCGCCGACGACGTGCACGAGGAAGTCCTCGGCGAGATCCATGTCGTCGTCGAGCCCGGCGAACGCCATCTCGGGCTCGACCATCCAGAACTCCGTGAGATGCCGGCGCGTCTTCGACTTCTCCGCGCGGAACGTGGGCCCGAGGCAGTACACGCGCCCGAACGCCATCGCGCCCGCCTCGACGTAGAGCTGGCCCGACTGCGTCAAGTACGCCGTCTCGTCGAAGTACTGCACCGGAAAGAGCGTCGTCGTGCCCTCGCACGCGGCGGGCGTCAGGATGGGCGCGTCGAACGCGACGAAGCCGTGGCCGTCGAGGTACTCGCGGCAGGCGCGGATCACCTCCGCGCGGACGCGGAGGAGCGCGTGCTGGCGGGTGGAGCGCAGCCAGAGGTGGCGGTGGTCGAGCAGGAAGGCGGGGCCGTGCTCCTTCGGCGTGATGGGGTACTCGGCGCTCTGCTGGACGACCTGCAGATCCGTCACGCCGAGCTCGTAGCCGATCGGCGAGCGGGGATCCGCGCGCACGGTGCCGGTCACGACGAGCGACGACTCCTGCGGGAGATGGTCCGCGAGCGTGAACACGTCGGGCGACACGTCGGCCTTCGCCATCACGCACTGGATCGTGCCGGTCCCGTCGCGCACCTGGAGGAAATGGAGCTTCCCGCTCGACCGGCGCGCCGCGAGCCAGCCGCGCAGCGTGACGGCGCGTCCCTCGTGCTCGTGGATGCGCTCGACGGTCGCCGGCTCGGCCATGCTCCCCGCATAGCAGAAGAGCGCGGGCAAAGCTTGTCGGAGCCGGGACGCGCCGGATAGAGTCCGCGCCCGGGAGGTCACACTATGCTCGGCTTCAGGCTGAACGAGGAGCAGGAGAGCTTCCGTCTCGCGGTACGGGGCTTCGCGGAGAAGGAGCTCGCGCCGCGCGTCGACGAGCTCGAGCGGACGGAGACGTTCCCCATGGACCTCTTCCGTGCGCTCGGGCGCCTCGGCTACCTCGGCGTCGGCTACCCCGAGGAGTACGGCGGGAGCGGCGGCGACATGGTCATGCGCTGCCTCCTCATCGAGGAGATCGCGCGCATCAACTGTGGCTTCGCGGCCGCGCTGCTGGCGCACGTGGGGCTCGGCTGCATCCCGATCTTCAAGTTCGGCACCGAGGAGCAGAAGCAGCGCTACCTCGTCCCAGCGATCCGCGGCGAGAAGCTCGGCTCCTTCGGGCTCTCCGAGCCGAACTCCGGCTCCGACGCAGCCTCGATCCGCACGCGCGCCGAGCGCCGCGGCGACGTGTACGTGATCAACGGCAGCAAGATGTTCATCACCAACGGCAACATCGCCGACTACTGCAACGTCGCCGCCTACACCGACCCGTCCAAGCGTGGCGCCGGCATCTCGATGTTCATCGTCGACACGAAGACGCCGGGGTTCTCCGTGTCGCGGAAGCTGTCGAAGACCGGCCACCACACCTCCGAGACGGCGGCACTCGCGTTCGACGACATGAAGGTGCCGGCGTCGGCGCTCCTCGGCGGCATCGAGGGCGGGTTCAAGCAGGTGACGGGCACGCTCGAGGGCGGGCGCATCACGCACGCCGCGCGGTCGGTCGGCGTGAGCCAGGCGGCGCTCGAGGCGGCGGTCAAGTACGCGAAGGAACGCGTCCAGTTCGGGCAGCCGATCGCGAAGTTCCAGGCCATCAAGTTCAAGCTCGCGCGCATGGCCATGGAGGTCGAGACGGCGCGGACCATGATGTGGCGCGCGGCGTGGCTCTTCGATCAGGGATACTCGATGCGAGAGGCCGCGATGGCGAAGCTCTTCGCCTCCGAGGTCGCCCAGCGCGTCACGTGGGAGGCCGTGCAGGTGTTCGGCGGCTACGGCTACATCACGGAGTTTCCGGTCGAGCGCTTCTGGCGCGACGCGCGTCTCATGACGATCACCGAGGGGACGACGGAGATCCAGCTGACGATCATCGCGCGCGAGCTCGGGCTGTGAGCGGCTAGCGTGGCCTACGTCCGGACCGTTCCCCCCCGCGACGCGCGCGGCGAGACGGCCGAGGTCTACCGCTACATGGCCGAGGTCGCCGGTTCGCCGATGGTGGCGAAGATCGTCCAGCTCTTCAGCCTGCGGCCGGCGTCGATGCGCGCGATGATCCGGGGCTGGGAGCTCTCGATGTGGGCGGGCGACGAGCCGCGGCCGATGCGGGAGCTCGTCGGCGCGATGGTCTCGCGTCTCAACGACTGCCACTACTGAATCGACGCCCACGAGGCGTTCCTGCAGGCTGCGGGAGGCGAGGCGACGCGGGCGGCGCGGCTGCTCGACGGCACCGCGCACGACCCGACGCCGCTCGAATGCGCGCTCGTCGACCTCGTGCGGAAGACGTGCGCGGAGCCGGCGC
>CAZLYE010000096.1:0-11537 GCA_964562865.1 uncultured Binatia bacterium (SeqCode)
GAAGGACCGCTGCCGGCGGTCGAAATTCGGGTCGGTCCAGACCATGCACAGCTCGCTGGCGCCCGCGCCCCGCGGCGTGCAGGTCGCCGGATCGACGTCGGCGCCGTTCTGCGGGTTACCCGCCACGTCGAACACGCTCTCGTGCGTCGTGCCCTGCAGGTCGACCCAGCCCTTCACGATCTGGATGCGCTGGAGGTCGGTCCCCGGCGCGTCGACCGTGCCGGGATCCTTGGCCGCCCAGACGACGAAGCGCGGGCTCCGCCCGCCGCGCACCGCGCCCAGCTCGCTCCCCATCGGCGTGCCGCGCGCATACGCGTCGCGGACGAAGCTCGGCTCGCCGCAGGTCACCCCCGAGAGGTCGCCGCCGAAGAAGCGCACGACCGGCCGCGTGCCGCTGGTCGCGTAGGTCTCCCGGCGCCGGAGCGCGGAGAATACCGCGTCGCGCGAGTTCTCCTCTGCCCACGCGACGGCGAGCCCTCCGGGATTCGTCCGCACGTTGTCGCCGATCAGCCGCGCGGGCGAGGAGTCGTTGTTCCCCTGGCCTCCCGCCCAGCTGGACTCGGCGACGCTCCCGGCGGCCCCGTCGTGGTTGTCGGTCGAGCCGACGAACCCGAGCTTGAAGGGGTTCACGCCGAGCTTGTCCTCGAACGCGAGGCCGTCCTTCAGCGTGTTCCGCACCATGTTGCGGAGCGGGTACTGCCCGATCGGGACGGGGACCCCGGCGGGTCCCTGCTGTGCCTGGTTCTCCTGCTCGAAGGTGCAGAGCTCGTCGGCGGTGCCCGCCCCGAGGCCCGCCAGGCGGTCGAAGCGGCACTCCGAGTTCCCCTTGATCTGGTGGATCTCGACCAGCGGCTCGATCGTCTGTCGCCGGAGCGCCTCGTTCGCGTCGGCCGGATCGCCCCACTGCATGCCGCCGCTCAGGTTCGAGTTGTGCGGGATGACGACGGCGTCGCAGCCGGTGCCGGCGTTGAGGCACGTGTTCTCGACCGCCGTCCAGAAGCCCTGCGGGATGCCGCCCGTGGCCGTCTCGATGTAGCTCGACACGGTCGGCGGCACGTGGTCGTTCCGGAAGATGATGTTGCGGTGGAGGTGAGCGCCGCCCGGGCTGGCCGTGTACTCGTAGCCGATGAAGCTCGTGAAGGAGCAGGCGGCCGTCCGGTCGTAGGCCTCCTCCGCCGCCGCCTGGACGTCGCCCCAGACCGAGACCGCCGCCCCGGCGCAGTCGACGCCCGGGTCGTTGCAGAAGAGGTGGTGCGACGGAGTCGCCGGGACGCTGGTCGGATAGAGCCAGGAGACGGTCGGGAGGAACTGCTGGCTCGGAGGCACCGTGTTGCGGAGGAGCTGGCACATCTGCGTGTCGTACACCGGCGAGCCGGGGATGTCGCAGAGGCGGACCTCGCCGAAGAACTCCGAATGGTCGGTGACGGCGGCGAAGTCGAGCGGCCGGTCGATCCGCGCGCTCCGCGTCTGCTGCCCGTCGTCGTCGACGAGCGGGATGGTGCCGCCCTTCGCGAAGGCGTACGCGTCCGGCGGAGCCACGCGCGTGCCGAAGATGTAGGCGTCGGCGGAGAAGCGGGTGTGGATGTGGAGGTCGCCGAAGTAGGGGCTGCGGAAGAGGTTGAAGCTCGTGCAGGGCTCGCGCGTCTCGGTCCGCTGCCAGGGTGGCGGCGCGGCCCCGAGGGCGCTCGAAGCGGTGATCACGGTCAGGACGGCGAGCGTCGACCAGCGCATGTGGGGGCATTACCGCAGCGTCCTTTCACTTGTCGAGGGTCCTCGTTGTCGGGGTAATATCGGCGCATGGCCGGGCGGCTCTCCGCGGCGCTCGTGGCGCTTCTCGTGGCGGCGGTACCCGCCGCCCGCGCCCACCCGCTCGCCCCGTGCGTGCTCGAGATCCACGAGACGCCGGGCGGCCGGGCGGACGTCGGCTGGAAGAGCCCGCTCATCCGCCCCCGGGGCGCCGATCTGCGGCCGGTCCTCCCCGATCGCTGTCACCCCGTCGGGGAGCGCACGGTGACGGAGGAGGGCGGCGGCGTCTGGACGCGCTGGACCGTCGACTGCGGCCCGGGCGGGCTGGTCGGTGAGCGCGTCGGGATCGAGGGGCCGGGAAGCCTCGCCCTCGGGGCCCTCGTGCGCGTGACCCTCGCCGACGGGCGGCTGGTGCAGGGCGTCGTGTCGCCCGGCCGTCCGCTCCTGACCGTTCCGCCGGAGCCGCGTGTGCTCGACGTGGTCCGCGACTACGTGCGCCTCGGCATCCTCCACATACTCTCGGGGCCGGATCACCTGCTCTTCGTGTTCGGGCTCGTCCTGCTCGCCGGCACGGTCGGCCGGGTCCTCGGCACGGTGAGCGCGTTCACGGTCGGGCACAGCGTCACGCTCAGCCTCGCGGCGCTCGGCATCGTCGACTTCCCGTCGCGTGTCATCGAGGTCGCGATCGCGACGACCGTCCTCGTGCTCGCGGTCGAGCTCGCGCGACGACCGGCGGCGCCGACCCTCATGCAGCGGCGTCCGTGGACGATGGCGGCGGTGTTCGGCCTTCTCCACGGCCTCGGCTTCGCGTCCGCGCTCCGGGAGGCGGGGCTGCCCGCCGGCGAGATCCCGCTGGCCCTCTTCTCCTTCAACGTGGGGATCGAGGCGGGGCAGATCCTGTTCGTGCTCGGCGTGCTCGCGCTGCGGCGTGCCGGTGGACGTCTGCCGGAGCGCCTGCCGGGCTGGGCCCGGTGGATCCCCGTGTACGGCATGGGCTCGCTCGCCGGGTACTGGTGGCTCGAGCGCGCCATCGCGCTCATCCGGTAGGGTCCGCGCCCCCCGAGCCGACGCGCCACGGCGAGAATCCTCGTGTCGCGCATTCGCGCGGGCGGGAATCCCGGGCCGTCGCGCGTGAGGCTTCGTGGCGGAAGCGCCGGCACGGCATTTGCCGTCGTGATGGGCCCATGAGGATCCAACCCTGGATGAAGCACCCTGTCGTCACCGTGAGGCCCCGGGACACCGCCCTGCACGCCCGCGAGCTGATGGCGAAGTACCGGATCAATCAGCTTCCCGTCGTCACCGACGGTCGTGTCGTCGGGATCGTCACCGACCGCGACCTGCGCGACGTGTTTCCGTCCGTGTTCGAGTCGGCGGCGCCGACCGGGCACGCGCGGAAGGGCGGGCTCACGGACCCGGCGACGATCCCGATCGAGGACGTGATGACGACGAAGGTCGTCACGCTCGCACCGGCCGCGCTCGTCGGGGACGCCGCGCGGCTCATGCGACGCGAGCGCATCGGTGCGATTCCGATCGTCGAGGGCGGGCGGTTGGTGGGGATCCTCACCCGCAGCGACGTGCTCGACGCCTTCGTGGAGCTGACGCAGAACACGCTCGGATGACCGGGTCCACGCAGACGACGTGCCCGTTCTGCGGCGTCGGGTGCGGGCTCGTGCTCGGGGTCGCGGACGGGCGCGTGACCGACGTGCGCCCGTCGATCGGGCATCCCGTCTCGCGCGGGCAGCTCTGCGTCAAGGGATGGAACGCCGACAAGTTCCTCGCCGACCCCGAGCGGCTGACGCGACCTCTCGTCCGCCGGGGGACGCGCCTCGAGCCCGCGTCGTGGGACGTCGCGCTCGCCGCGGCGGCCGATGCCCTCGCGGCGGCCCGTCGCGACGCCGGTGCCGATGCCGTCGGCGTCATCGCCAGCGCCCGCGCCACGAACGAGGACGCGTTCGCGGCGATGAAGTTCGCCCGGGCCGTGCTCGGGACTAACAACGTCGACCATTGCGCGCGGGTCTGCCATGCGCCCTCGGTCGAGGGCCTCCGGCGGACCCTCGGCTCCGGGGCGATGACCAACTCCATCGCCGACCTCGAGCACGCCGACTGTCTGCTCGTCGTCGGCTCGGACACGACGGAGAACCACGCGATCATCGGCGGCCGGCTCCTCGAGGCGAAGGCGCGCGGGGCGCGGCTCGTCGTGGTCGACCCGCGGCGCACCCGGCTGGCCGCCTTCGCGGACCTCCACCTCCAGATCCGGCTCGGGACGGACATCCCGCTGGTGAACGGGATGATCCACGTGATCCTCGCCGAGGGATGGGAGGATCGCGCCTACCTGGCGGCCCGATGCGAGAACGTGGAGGCGCTGCGGGCGTCGGTCGCGCGCTTCACGCCCGAGCGCGTCGCCGCCGCGACCGGGGTGGCGGCGGCGGATCTCGTCCGGGCCGCGCGCTGGTACGCGAGCACGCAGCGCGCCGCGCTCGTCTACGGGATCGGCGTCACGCAGCACGTCTGCGGCACCGAGAACGTGATCGCCCTCTCCAACCTGGCGCTCGTGACCGGCCACGTCGGCGTCGAGGGAGCGGGCATCAATCCGCTGCGGGGGCAGAACAACGTGCAGGGCGCGTGCGACATGGGCGCGCTTCCCGACGTCTACTCGGGCTACCAGCCGGTGGCGGACCCGGTCGCGCGGGCGCGCTTCGAAGGAGCATGGAGAACGGCACTCCCCGCGGCGCCCGGTCTCACGACGCTCGCCATGGAGCACGCCGCGGCGGAGGGGGCGGTCCGCTGCCTGCTCGTCATGGGCGAGGACCCGCTCGTCACGGATCCGGGGCAGCACGGCGTCCAGCGAGCGCTCGAGCGGCTCGACGCGCTCGTCGTGGTCGAGCTGTTTCTCACCGACACGGCGCGCCTCGCGGACGTCGTCCTCCCAGCCGCGAGCTTCGCCGAGAAGGACGGGACCTTCACCTCGACGGAGCGGCGCGTGCAGCGCGTGCGGCGCGCGGTGCCGCCGCCCGGCGAGGCGCGCGCGGACTGGGAGATGCTCGAGGCGCTCGCGCGCCGGCTCGGTCGGCCGATGGGCTTCACGACGGCCGAAGGCATCTTCGCCGAGATGGCGGCCCTCACGCCGACGTATGCCGGCATGACGTACGGCCGGCTCGAGCGCCTCGGTGGTCTCCAGTGGCCGTGCCCGGACGTCGATCATCCCGGCACGCCCGTCCTCCACCGCGAGCGCTTCGCGCGTGGCCGGGGGCGGCTCCTCCCGGTCGGGGACACGTTGCCGGCGGAGCTGCCCGACGCCGACTACCCGCTCCAGCTGACCACCACCCGGCTCCACTTCCAGTACGGCTCGGGGTCGATGACCCGTCGCGCGCCGCTCCTCGAGCGGGAGAACCCGCGCGGCATCCTCTGGATCAACCCGGCGGACGCAGCGGCGCGGGCGATCTCCGCAGGCAGCCCGGTCCGCGTCCGCTCGCGGCGCGGCGAGGTGACGACCCGGGCCGTCGTCTCCGACACCGTGCCACCCGGGACGGTCGCGATGCCGTACCACTTCCGTGAGGCGCCCTCGAACCGGCTCACCAACGATGTGGCGCTCGACCCCGTCTCCCGCATGCCGGAGCTGAAGGTGTGCGCCGTCGCGGTGGAGCGCGCGTGACCGCGATGGAGAGCGTGCTCGCCGACCGGCGCGCGGTGGACGCGCTCCGCCGCACGCTGGCGCGTGACCACGTGCTGCTCGAGGTGCGAGCGGAGGGCGGGGCCGACTGGCGGGAGGTGACCGGCGCCGAGCCCTTCGACTGGCAGGCGCCGCTGCCGCTCACCGGCGCGAAGCGCTTCTTCTTTCCGCCGCGGGAGACGCTGCTCCGCTGGCGCGCCGACGCGATCGAGGAGGCCGTCGCCGGCCTACCGCAGCTCGCGCTCTTCGGGCTCCGCTCCTGCGATCTCACCGCGATCGCGTATCAGGATCGGTTCTTCGCCGCGGATCCCTGGTACGTCCGGCGCCGCGAGCGCGCGCTCCTCGTCGGACTCAACTGTCTCGCGGCGTGCGCGGGCGGGTTCTGTCGCGACGTCGACGCCGGACCGTTCGCGCACGCCGGCTTCGACCTCAATCTCACCCCGCTCGGCGACGAGCGCGTGCTGATCGAGCTCGGCACCGCCCGCGGCCGCGAGGCGTTCGCGGCCGCCGGCGTCCCGGCCACGCCGTGCGACGGTCCGGCGGGCGCCGCCTTGGCGGCCGCGGAGGCTCGCGCGCGGGCGAGCTTCCCGGCGCGACCCTTCATCGCCCGCGCGGTCGAGCGCCTGAACGCGCACGCGATCGGCGACGAGGAGTGGCAGGCCCTCGGTCCCGCCTGCTTCGCCTGCACGGGCTGCACGAGCCTCTGTCCGACCTGCTCCTGCTTCACGGTCGTCGACGAGACGCGCGCCGGTGGCGGTGAGCGGACGCGTCAGTGGGACAGCTGCCTCCTCGAGGGGTTCCAGCGCGAGGCCTCGGGGCATCATCCCTCGCCGCGCCCCGGCGACCGCGTGCGGCGCTTCTGGTACCACAAGCTGTCGGACGACTTCGTGTCGGACTTCGGCCGCGTCGGGTGCGTCGGCTGCGGGCGCTGCGACGTCACCTGCCCGGGGTCCATCGGCGCGCTCCGCGTCCTCGGTGCGCTGGGGGCCCGATGACGGTGCGCGACTTCCTCCCGCACCCCGCGCGCATCGCCGCGATCATTCCCGAGTCCGCGGACACCCGCACCTTCCTCCTGACGCTCGAGCCGCCGGTCGCCGCCCTCGATGCGGCGAGCCCGGGCCAGTTCGTGATGCTCTCGGTCTTCGGCCACGGCGAGGCGGCCTTCACCCTCTCCGCGCTCCCCGACGCGGGAGGCGCGCGCGGGACGGCGACGCTCACCGTGCGGCGCGTGGGCGCGCTCACCGGGGCGCTCTTCGAGCTGGCGCAGGGCGCGATGGTCGGGCTGCGTGGGCCGTTCGGGCATGGCCTTCCCGATGATCCCTCCCGGCCGACCGTCTACGTCGCCGGTGGCTGCGGTCTCTCACCGCTCAGGGCCGCGATCACCCGTCACATCGCGACGCGTCCTCCCGGCACGCGACTGGCGATCGTCTACGGGGCACGAGACCCCGAGTCGCGTATCCACCGCGCGTCCCTCGCCGCCTGGGAACGAGCATCCGACGTTCGGGTGATCGAGTGCGTCGAGCACCCCGGGCCGGCCTGGCGAGGACGCGTGGGAGGGGTCCTCGACTTCGTCGACGAGGCCGTCGGTCTCGTCGGCGCGCGCCGGGCCGCCGTGTGCGGGCCGCCGATCATGCTCCCGCTGGTGGCCGAGCGCCTCTGCCGGATCGGGGTCGATGCCGCCGACGTGCACCTCGCGATCGAACGCTACATGAAGTGCGGGACGGGTCATTGCGGCCACTGCTACGTGAACCACCGCTACGTCTGCACCGACGGGCCGGTGTTCTCCTGGGCCGAGCTGCGAGAGCTGCCCGACGCCTTCGCCGAGTTCGGCCAGCCGGCGGCCGCCGCCTGCTGACAATACCCGCAAGGAAGTATGAATCGCGCCGGGAACCCGTAATGGACGCTCACGAGCGCGCGGTGAAAAGAACCGATTCGGATGCAGCGCGCGTGCCTTCGGGCCGTCCTTCTAGCTGCCGGCGCGCTGAGCATGCTGGCTCGGGAGCATGCGATGGCGCAAGTCGGCCTGAACGTGCGTCCGTCGAATCCGACGTGCGTCGCGCCGGCCCGCCCGCTGACGGGTACCGCCGCGATCGTCGACTTCCCGGTGATCTTCGGCGTCGGTGACCAGCCGACCGCGATGCAGCGGTCGCCCGTCGACCCAACCCTGTGGTTCGTCAGCATCAAGGGCGGACTCATCCGCCGCGTCACGTGGGATCCGAGCCATCCGACGAGCCCGCGCCCGACGGTCACCACGGTCTGCGACCTGACGGATCGCGTGATCGCCGGCACCGAGTCGGGCCTCGAGGGGATGGTCTTCCATCCCGGATTCCCGAACCCGCCGTACGTCTACGTTCACTACAGCGGCCAGAACGCCCCGGGCGTCGCTCCCGGTCCGTTCACCGAGTACATCTCCCGGTTCACCAGCCGGGACGGCGGGCTCACGATCGACCCGAGCTCGGAGCAGGTGGTGCTCGCGCTCCCGCAGCACGGCCCGAACCACCACGGGGGAAAGCTCGTGTTCGGGCCCGATGGATATCTCTACGTCGGATTCGGCGACGGCGGCATCATGGCCGAGAGCCTGTCGCAGAGTCTCTCGGGCTGGTACGGCAAGCTGCTGCGGATCGACGTCGACCACGGACAGCCGTACACCGTCCCGCCCGACAACCTCTTCGCCGCCGGCGGCGGAGCGCCGGAGATATTCGCGTGGGGGCTCCGCAACCCGTACCAGTTCAGCTTCGACCGGCTGACGGGCGACCTCTGGGTGGGCGACGTCGGCTTCGACACCTGGGAGGAGGTCGACCGGGTGGTGAGGGGCGGCAACTACGGATGGCCCGTCATGGAGGGCGACCACTGCGTGGCCGATCCGTGCGACACGACGGGTTTCTTGCCGCCCGTCGTCGAGCACCTCCATGCCGATCTCGGGGGCGACGGGCTCGCGATCATGGGTGGCTACGTGTACCGCGGGGCGGCGATCCCGGAGCTCCAGGGCCGCTACGTCTACGGCGACCTGGACGGGAACGTCTGGGCGCTCGAGGACGACGGGTTCGGCAACCAGGTCCCGGAGCTGCTCCGGAGCGGCATCGGCGGCCCGACCGGCGTCTACGAGGACGCGCAGGGCGAGCTCTACTTCCTCACGTCCCCGATCCGCGCCCTCGTTCGCAGCACCGCGTCGACCACGGGAGCGCCGTTCCCGCAGACGCTCTCGGCGACGGGGTGTCGCAGCCCCGGCAACACGACCCAGCCCGCCGGCGGAATGATTCCATATGGAGTCAACGTCGAGCTCTGGTCCGACGGTGCGGCGAAGAGCCGCTGGATGGGAGTTCCCGACCGCGGGACGATCACCATAGACCCGGACGGCGACTGGGAGTTCCCGGTCGGGACCATCCTGATGAAGGACTTCGTCGTGCAGGGGCAGCTCACCGAGACCCGGCTGCTCATGCGTCATCCCGACGGCGGCTGGGCGGGATACAGCTACCAGTGGAACGCCTCGCTGACGGACGCGACGCTGCTCCAGGACGCCGCCACGCGCGTGGTCGGAGGCCAGACCTGGCAGTACCCGAGCCCGTCCCAGTGCCTTCGCTGTCACACGGTGATCGCCGGCGGCAGCCTCGGGCCGACCACGCCGCAGATGAACCGCACCTGGGTCTACCCCGCGACCGGACGCACCGGAAACCAGATCGACACGCTCGCGGCCATCGGGATGTTCGCACCGCCCGCGCCGCCGCCCTCGAGCCAGCTCCCCGTGCTCCCGGGCCCGAACACCCCGGGCTTCGCGCCCGAGCTGCAGGCGCGAGGATACCTGCAGGCGAACTGCGCGCACTGTCACGCGCCGGGCGGTCTCACCGAGGCCGACATAGACCTGCGCTGGGAGACGGCCGACGCCGACATGAACCTCTGTGGCCGGCCCCCGGATCTCGGCGACCTCGGCGTCCCCGGTGCTCTCCTGCTCGCTCCGGGCGATCCCCTCCACTCGATCGTGTCCCTGCGGATGCACGCGCTCGACGCGAACCGCATGCCGCCGCTCGCGACGAGCATCGTCGACCCCCTCGGCACGCTGCTGGTCGATGCCTGGATCGTCACCCACCCGGCGTGTGTGGGCGTGACGACCTCCACCGTGCCGGCCACGACGACCACGAGCAGCACGGCGACGACCAGCACGACGACGAGGGTCAGCACGACCACGACGACCAGCACGACCACCAGGAGCAGCACGACCGCGAGGAGCACCACGACCACGAGGACGTCCACGACCTCGAGCTCCACCGCCACGACGACCACGAGGAGATCCACCTCGACCACCACGACCACCCTCGCGGCGCCGATCACCGTGACGTTCCGGTCGATCGGAGCGGAGGACGGCACCCTGGGCGAATCCACGCCACGGAGCGGTGTCGGCGGCCCCGTGATCGCCAGGAGCGGCTACATGCAGGTGGGTGATCGAGCCAACCACGCGCAGTCCAAGATCCTCGCCTCGTTCGACACGTCGACCCTCGCCGGCGCGACCATCGTGAGCGCGACGCTGCGTCTCAACCGCGTGGGGCTCGTGCGCACGAACCCCTTCAGCACCCTCGGGCGCCTGCTGGCCGACGTACAGACGGGCGGCTTCGGAGGCAGCCCGACGCTGCAGCCGGGCGACTTTCAGGCCACCGCGACGGCGCCAGGGGCCGCGTCGATGAGCAACCCGACGACCAACGGGTCGTGGTCGACGGGGACGCTCACCGCCGCGGGTCTGGCCGCCATCAACCCGACCGGCCGCACGCAGGTGCGGTTCGCCTTCGAGGTGCACGACGACGGGAACGGAACGGCCGACCGCATCTCCTTCGCCACCGGGGACAACGCGGACCCGACCCTGTGGCCCGCGCTCGACGTCACCTACGTGCCCGCCTCCACGCGCGGCCCCATGACGGTCACGGAGACGGTGCCCACGTCGGTCATGCGGCCCGGTCGCCTGTTCGCAACGACGCGATCCTCGGCCGCACGAGCCGCGCGAAGTCCGTGAACTTCATGTGCACGGTCTGCTCGTGGTTACCGGCGTTGAAGGCGATCTCGTCGTCCTGCGCGAGCGACTCGTCGACGCACACCGGGATGCCGTAGAGGTTGCCGAACGGCGGCATGGCCCCCGGCTCGCACCCGGGGAAGAGGCGGGCGAACTCCGCTTCCGTCGCCAGACGGAGCCCCGTCAGTCCCATTGCCTCCCCGAGGCGCGTGAGGCCGACGTGGTACGGCGCGGGCAGGACGGCCATGAGGTACTCGCCGCCGTCGCGCACCATCACGACCTTCGCCATCTCGCGCCCGGGGATGTGCTCCTCGGCGGCCACCTGCTGGGCGGTGTACGCCGTCCGGTGCGACCGGACCTCGTAGTGGACGCCGTTCGCATCGAGGAACTCCTTCAGCTTGGTGAGGATCGGCATCGTCGTCTCCTCTCATCTCGTCGGCAGAGTCATTCCTCCTCCGGCGGCGGGCGGTCGGGTGGCACCCAGTCGAGCCCCTCCTCGGTGCTCTCGACGACGTCCTCCGTGCCGGCGGGCTCGCGTCGCCTTCGCCGTACGGGCTCGCTCCGTGCCGGCGGGCTCCGCTCCGTGCGCTCCCAGAGAAGCCCGCTCACCTGGAGGCGGTCGACCACGTCCTCGCACCCCGCGACGTCGGTCACGAGCTTCAGCAGGATGTGATGCTCGGCCTCGCTCGGGACGGCACCCTCGAGGTGGACGACACCGCGCCGGCACACGAGCCTGAGCTCGTCCGTGTCGATCCGGCGGTCCCCGCGGACGAGCTCCCGCAGCGCCTGCTCGACCTCGCGGTCGAGGAGGGATTCGAGGTCGGGTGGCAGCCGTCCCGGGTGCCGGGGCTCCATCGTGGCCGGTGCCACCGGGCGGGCCGCCTCCCCGCGGCGCGCGCACTCGACGCAGAGCCGCGCCGTCGGGATCGCTCGCAGACGCGCGAGCGGAATGGCCCGGCCGCAGGCGAGGCACTCTCCGTAGGTCCCGTCGATCATCCGCTCGAGCGCCGCGTGGATCTCCCGCATCTCGTTCAGGCTGCGGTCGTCGAGGCGGGAGAGGACGCGCGCCGCGTGCTCCTCCTGCGCGCGCTCCTCCAGCTCCGGCTCGCGATCCTCCGCGAGGGA
>CAZLYE010000097.1:0-3754 GCA_964562865.1 uncultured Binatia bacterium (SeqCode)
GCGCCGGCGGGTCCGGCCGTTCGAAGGCGACCCGCTTGGCGGCGGTCGCGCGTGCGGAGGTGAACGCCTCTTCCGGAACGGCGCCGTCGAGCTGCCAGTGCGAGAGTTCGACGTCGTGGCGGAGGCGCGAGGGATCGTCGCGGTAGACGACGCGGATCCGACGGGGCAGCTTGTCGTCCGCCCCGATCCACACCTGCGCGAACACCTGATCGCCGACGATTGCGACCATGTCCGTCGTCGTGCCCCCGACGACGTGCGACTGGCCGATGTAGAAGGCGCGCCTGATCTGGCCCGCGAGGTCGCCGTAGGGATCGGCGACCAGGACGTCGGTGAAGGGGAAGTAGATCCCCGCGGCTTCGTACGCCGTCTTCAGCGCGGCGTCGATCGTGGGCGGTGCGTCCGCGACGGCGACGACGTCCTCGGCCGGCGAGAACGCCGTCATCGTCTTGCCGTCGTAGTAGAACTCGACGGCGGGACCGTCGTTGGGCGTGATCACCCGGAGCTTGTCGGGACGCTGGAGCGTCACGTCGGACGTGGTCGTGTACGCGAGCGGCGGGCCGATCGTGCTCGGGCTCTCGTACGTGGCGACGGCGGTGAACGTCATCGACCGGGCGGCGGCGAGCCGCGCGCTCGCGGCCTTCAGGACGTCGATCGCCTTCGGCTGGAGAGCCGGCTGAGCCGTCTCGGCTGCCGCCTGCGGCGCCTTCGCGGAGGAGTGCTTCTTCGTCGCGGAGGTCGCCACCCCGTCGGCGGCGAGGAGCGCGCCGAACGCGACGGCGAGGGCCGCTCGCACGCTCGCGATCATCGTCGCTCGCGGATAGCACGGCCCACGCGGCGGCGTCTTGCCACTTCGTGCCACGTGGTGGGTTCGTGTGCGTTCCGGCTACCGTCGACGGACATCACTCCGGCTTCGGCCGGCTCGCGGCGGCGGTCTGCACCCGGACCGCCAGCGCGTTCCATCCGGACTGCGCACGGAGTGGGGCGAAGTCGTCGTTCTCGTCGAGCATCCGCGGAACGCCGAACCCGCGATCGACCGCCTGCCCGAGCAGCGCCAGCGCCGCCTCCGGGTCGCCCGTCACCGCCCGGAGGCACGCGAGGTTGTAGGGCGGGATCCACGAGTCGTTCCTCACGCGTGCGGCGTCGGCGTAGTAGGCTGCGGCGCCGTCGGCGTCACCGAGAAAGCGCGAGCTGTTCCCCGCCTGGATCAGCACCTCGAAGTAGCGCGGGAGCGAGGCGAGGACCTTCCGGTAGTAGTCGAGCGCGCGCGTGTAGTCCTTGCGGTCGTAGTAGAGATCCGCGAGGCGCCGGTACACGTGCGGGTACGCCGGGTCGACGGCGATCGCGCGCTCGTACCACGCCTGCGCGGCGTCGCCGTGGTCGCGGATCGCCTCGATGAACCCGAGGTTGCTCATCGCCTCGACGTACGTCGGGGCCAGCTCGAGCGCCTGGTGGAAGCGCCGCTCCGCCGCGTCGAGGTCGCCGCGGCGGAGCGCGATCGCCCCGAGGGCGCCGTACACCCGCTGCTGGCGCGGCTGCTGCGTCAGCGAGGCGACGTACTGTCGCTCGGCCTCGTCGAGGTCGCCGCGCTGCGCGGCGCTGAACGCGAGCAGGTTGCGCGCGGTCACGTTCTCCGGCGCCGCCCTGACCGTCTCGTCGAGCAACGCGTCGGCGCGGTCCCATCGCCCGTTCTGCGCGAGCTGACGGGCCTCCTGTACCTTCGCGTAGATCGCCATCCCGTCCTTCGGATCCATGCCGGCCATCTCCGCCCGCTGCTCCGGCGGCGCGACGTACCCGAGCGCCCGGAGCATCTCCTCGGTCTCGCGGTCGATCTGGCGCCGGGGAGCGACGAGGCGCCGCGCCGAGGCGTCGGCGAGGATCTGGTCGAGCTCGTTCTCCAGCTCGGGCGCTCCGGCGGGATACAGGTTCTGGTGCTCGCCCGGGTCGGTGCGGAGGTCGTAGCGCTCGGGACGCGGCGCACGGATCACCTTCTGCCCGTGGTGCCGCACGCCGAAGAGCGGCGCCATGCCGAATCCCTCCTCGGCGAGGAACGCCTCGGAGTACTGCGGCACGTCCGGCGGCGGCGTGCGTCCCTGGAACGCGCGGTGGAGGTCCAGGCCCTGCGTCGCCTCGCCGCCGGGGAGTCCGAGGACGCCGAGGATCGTCGGCACGATGTCCACGTGCCGCACGGGGCCGTCGTAGGTCGCGCCCGCCGGGAGGACGCGCGGCAGGCGCCAGATCAGCGGCACGTGGATCGTCGCGTCGTAGATGAAGATCCCGTGCGTCGGCTCGCCGTGCTCGCCGAGGCTCTCGCCGTGGTCGGCGGTGAGGACGACGAGCGTCCGGTCGAGCAGCTGCCGCTTCCGCAGCCACGCGACGATCCGCCCGACTCCCTGGTCGGCCTGCGCGATCTCCGCGTCGTACGCAGTGGGCGTCAGCGCGGCGAGGTCGACCGACCGGATGTGGTACGGCTGATGCGGATCGAAGAGGTGCACCCAGACGAAGAACGGGCGCCGGGGGGCATCCCGCGCCCAGCCCTTCAGCCAGGCGAGCGCGCGATCCGCCGTCCGGGACGCCGGGCGCTCCCGGATCATGAAGAGGCCCGGCTCGTCCTCCGACCAGAGGTCGTCGTCGTAGACCTCGAAGCCCTGATCCAGGCCGTAGCCGCGGGCGAGCACCGCCGCCGACACGAACGCGGAGGTCCGGTAGCCGGCCGCGGCCAGCCGCTCCGCGAGGGTGACGGCCTCGGTGCCGAGGGCGAAGTTCCCGTTGTCCCGGACGCCGTGCGCCGGCGGGTAGAGCCCGGTCATGATCGAGCAGTGTGCCGGGAGCGTGATCGGCGCGGAGGTCGCCGCATCGGTACAGCGCACGCCCTCGCGTGCCAGCTGATCGATCGCCGGGGTGTGGGCGAGACCGAAGCCGTAGCAGCCGAGACGGTCCGCCCGCAGGGTGTCGATGGTGACGAGGAGGACGTTCGGGCGGTCGGTCCGGCCGCCACCGCACGCGACGGCCAGGACGAGCAGCGCGGCACGGACGGCGCGCCGGCGCGCGAGCGTCACGCGCAGCCCATCACGCACTGCTGGTAGACGCTCTCGCAGTCGCTCGTGCACTCGTCGAAGCTCTGGGCGTCGACGCAGCTCTGCCGGCACTGCTGCAAGTTGAGGTCGCACTGGTACCGACAGTTGCCCTGGGCCTGCACCCGCGACGCGCCGACCGTGAGCCCGAGGCCGACCGCCATGCAGAAGAGCGCCGTCGATCCGCGCATGGCGATCACGACGACGCCTTCGCCGTCCCCGTCTTCCCGGCCGTCGCCTTGTAGGTGAACGGCTGGTCGGTGCTGAACCTCCCCGGGCCCGCCGTGAAGACCGCCGGGACCGTGACCGCCACGTTGCTCTGCGTGGCGTTCGTGAGGCCGTAGGGCGCGAGCGCGGTCTGGTAGTCCCCCTTCAGGTTGAACGAGAAGTTGACGTTGCCCGCCTTGGTGACGCCGTTCTTCAGGCTCGCGCCCAGGCTGAACTTGTTGCCGCCGCCGTTGTTCGCGCTGCCGCTCTTGCTGAGCACGAAGGTCGTCACGACGCCCGCGATGTCGATCGTCACCGTCTGGCCCGCGAGCGAGATCCCGGCGCCGATCGCGAGCGAACCCTTCCACTGGACCGTGTCCTGGCCCGCCTTGTTGAACTTGAGCGTGATCGTGGCGCTCTTCGTGGTGGGGGGTGTGATCGGGGCGAAGTTCACGACCTGCTTCAGCTGCGCCTCG
>CAZLYE010000098.1:0-4612 GCA_964562865.1 uncultured Binatia bacterium (SeqCode)
TCCGCCGGCGTGTGGAAGTCGACCGACGGCGGGACCACCTTCCGCCCGGTGTTCGATCACCAGGCGGTGCACAGTCCCCATTTCTTCCCTGGCCCTCGCAAGAGTGGTCGTTGCGCGGCCGAGGTTAGCCGGCCGCTGACGGCCTGTCGCCGGGGACTTTGCCGACGCAAGCTATTAGCAGGTTTATTTGATTTTCCTACTAGGATGTGTCGGTAGAGTCCTCGGGATAAGTCGAAACGGGTCTGTCGCGCGTCGGCAGAGTCCCCGGATGGCGTCGGCAGAGTCCTCGGGACAACTCCGCCGGCGTGTGGATAACCGTGCGCTGGCGGCGTGCCGCAGTTTGTGCTGCATCTCCACCGACGCAACCAGGAGGTTCGGGATTTGCGCATTGCAATGATTGGCGGTGGCTATGTCGGATTGGTTTCGGCCGCGTGTTTTGCCGAGTTCGGGGTCGAGGTGGCGGTGGTGGAGGCCGACCGGGCCAAGCTCGCTTCCCTGCGCGAAGGGCACATGCCGATCTACGAGCCGGGGCTCGACAGGCTGGTGGCTGGCAACGCCGCCGCCGGGCGGCTTTCGTTCGGCGACAACCTTGCCGCCGGCGTGGCGGGCGCCGAGGCGGTGTTCATCGCCGTCGGGACGCCCACGCGTCGCGGCGACGGGCACGCCGACCTGAGCTACGTCTATGCCGCGGTCGAGCAGGTGGCGCGGGTGATCGACGGCTACACGGTTTTCGTCACCAAATCGACCGTGCCCGTCGGCACCGGCCGGCACGTCACCGAAATCGTGCGCCAGGCGCGACCCGGGCTCGAGTTCGACGTCGCCTCGAACCCGGAGTTCCTGCGCGAAGGCAATGCGATCGAGGACTTCATGAAACCCGATCGCGTGGTGATCGGTGCGGCCAGCGCGCGGGCCGTCGACACGATGCGCGAGCTCTACGAGCCGTTCGTCCGCACCGGAAACCCGATCCTCGTGATGGACAACCCGAGTGCGGAGATGACGAAGTACGCGGCCAACGCGCTCCTCGCCACGCGGATCTCGTTCATGAACGAGATCGCGAACCTCTGCGAGCGCGTCGGCGCGGACGTCGACCAGGTGCGGCGGGGCATCAGCTACGACCGCCGGATCGGCCATCACTTCCTCTTTCCCGGCGTCGGCTACGGCGGGTCCTGCTTCCCGAAGGACGTGAAGGCCGTGATCCACACCGCGCACGAGCACGGCATGGAGTTCCCCCTCCTGAACGCCGTCGAGGACGTGAACGGGGCGCAGAAGCGGCGGCTGGTCGAGAAGGTCACGGCCGAGTTCGGCCAGGACCTCCACGGCCGGCGCTTCGCGATCTGGGGGCTCGCCTTCAAGCCGCGGACCGACGACATGCGCGAGGCGCCGTCGCTCTCGATCGTCGACGGGCTCCTCGGCCGCGGCGCGGAGCTGGCGGTCCACGACCCGGAGGCGCTCGCCGAGGCGCGCAAGGTCTTCGGCGACCGGGTGACCTACCACCGCACCAACTACGAGGCACTCCAGGACGCGGACGCGCTCCTCATCGTGACGGAGTGGAACGAGTTCCGCCGGCCCGACTTCCCGCGCATGAAGCGCCTGCTCCGCCGCCCGATCATCTTCGACGGCCGGAACCTCTACGAGCCCGACGTGATGCGCGAGCACGGGTTCACGTACCTGCCGATCGGACGGGCGGTCGTCCGCTCCGCCACGGCCCGCTGAGCGGGCGGATGGCGCGCATCCTCATCACGGGCGGCGCGGGGTTCATCGGCTCGCATCTCTGCGAGCGCTTCCTCGCCGAGGGGGACGAGGTCATCTGCATCGACAACCTCCTCACCGGGACGCCCGACAACATCGCGCACCTCTTCTCGGAGCGCCGGTTCACGTTCATCCAGCAGGACGTGACGACGTACATCTACGTGAAGGGGCCGGTGGACGCGATCCTGCACTTCGCGTCGCCTGCGAGCCCGGTCGACTACCTCGAGCTGCCGATCCAGACGCTCAAGGTGGGCTCGCTCGGCACGCACAAGGCACTCGGGCTCGCGAAGGAGAAGAACGCCCGGTTCCTCCTCGCCTCCACGTCGGAGGTGTACGGCGACCCGCTCGTGCACCCGCAGAAGGAGGACTACTGGGGGAACGTGAACCCGATCGGGCCGCGCGGCGTCTACGACGAGGCGAAGCGCTTCGCCGAGGCGCTCACGATGGCGTACCACCGGACGCACGGCGTCCAGACGCGGATCGTCCGCATCTTCAACACGCACGGCCCGCGCATGCGCCTGAACGACGGGCGCGTGGTCCCCAATTTCATCTCCCAGGCGCTCCGCGGCGAGCCGCTGACGGTGTACGGCGACGGCTCGCAGACGCGGAGCTTCTGCTACGTGTCGGACCTGGTCGACGGGATCGTCCGGCTCCTCCGCTCGGACCACAGCGGACCGGTCAACTGCGGCAACCCGATGGAGGTGACGATCCTGCAGTTCGCGCAGAAGATCAAGGCGCTCACCGGGAGCCGGAGCGAGATCGTCTTCCGCCCGCTGCCCGAGGACGACCCGAAGGTGCGACAGCCCGACATCGGGCTCGCCCGGCGTCTCCTCGGCTGGGAGCCGCGCGTGTCGCTCGACGACGGCCTCCGGCAGACGATCGACTACTTCCGCGGCGTGGTGCTCGGGCGGTGAAGGTCCTCGTCACGGGCGGCGCGGGCTTCATCGGCTCGCACGTGGTCGACGCGTACGTCGCGGCCGGGCACGACGTCCTCGTGGTCGACGACCTGTCGACCGGGAAGCGCGAGAACCTGAACCCGAAGGCCCGGTTCCACCAGCTCGACATCCAGGACCCGAAGATCGTCGAGCTGATCCGCGACGAGCGTCCGGCCGTCCTGAACCTCCACGCCGCCCAGATGGACGTCCGTCGCTCCGTCGCCGACCCGATCTTCGACGCGCGCGTCAACATCCTCGGGACGATCAACCTCCTCGAGGGCGCTCGCAGGGCGAACGTGCGCCGCGTGCTGTTCGTCTCGTCGGGCGGCGCCGTGTACGGCGAGCAGGAGAAGTTCCCGGCGCCCGAGACGCATCCGACGAACCCCGTGAGCCCCTACGGCATCAGCAAGCGATCGGGCGAGCTCTACGCCTTCTTCTACCAGGCGGAGTACCAGCTCCCCTTCGTCGCGCTCCGCTACGCGAACGTCTACGGCCCGCGCCAGGACCCGCACGGCGAGGCCGGGGTGGTGGCGATCTTCAGCGGGAAGATGCTCCGCGGCGAGCCGATCACCGTGAACGGCGACGGCAAGCAGACGCGCGACTACGTCTACGTGGGCGACGTCGCACGCGCGAACGTCCTCGCGCTCGAGCACACGTGCACCGGGCCCATCAACATCGGCACCGGCGTCGAGACCGACGTCAACACGCTCGCACGGCTCCTCCTCGAGGCGTCGGGCAGCCGCTCCGAGGTGCACCACGGGCCGACGAAGCAGGGCGAGCAGCGACGGAGCGTGGTCGACGCCCGCCGCGCCACCGAGGTCCTCGACTGGCGGCCGGAGGTCTCACTCGCGGAGGGGCTGCGGCGTACGGTCGACTTCTTCCGGCAGCGCGGAGCCATGCGCTGACGGCAGCGGGATCAGGTCGAGCGCGATGACCCGCGACGAGATCCTGATCCGAATTCGAGAGCTGCGGCCGTGGTTTCACAACGTGCCGCTCGGGGACGGGATCTTCACCAAGGATCTGAACGACCCGTCCAACTCGTTCCCGGGGCAGAACATCCCATGGTTCACCTGGGACCGCATCAAGAGCGTGATCCCTTCGCGGCTCACCGGCTGGCAGGTCCTCGACGTCGGATGCAACGCGGGTTTCTACTCGTTCATGATGCGCGAGCGCGGCGCGCACGTGGTCGGGATCGACATCGACCAGGGACGCCGGGATCGTTCCTCGCCCAGGCCCGCTTCTGCAACGACGTGCTGGGCGCCGGAGTCGAGTTTCGCAACCAGAACCTGCTCGACGTCGCCGAGGCGTCGGCGTTCGACCTGATCCTGTTCCTCGGCGTCTTCTATCACCTGCCGAACTTCTGTGACGCGCTCGTCAAGCTGGAATCGCTGACCCGTCCCGGGGGCTACCTCGTCGCCGAGTCGCAGGTCAACACACGTTCGCTGACCTGTTACGAAGGCAAAGGCTTCCGGGGCGACTCGACCACGTTCTTCGTGCCGTCGCCCGCCGTCCTGCGCACGCTCCTGAGCGAGCACTCCTTCAAGGTGAAGAAGGAGGTTCCGATCAGTCAGGAGCGTCATCTCTTCTTCTGTCGCCGCCGCTGAGCGCTACACTGCGGGGGTAGGCTGCCGCGCCGCTCACATACAGGCGCAGAAGTCCCCGGCAAACCCCACGCAGACGAGCCCGAACGGGCAGGACCCGCTGCAGCCTGGAGCGATGCCTCCGCAGGGCGTCACGACGGCGGCGGTCGTCGTCGTCGTGGTGCTGCTCGACGTGACGGTCGTCGACGCGGCGGTGGACGTGCTCGTCGAGCTGCCGATCGTGGTGCTCGTCGACGTGGGCGTCGTCGCGCTCGTCGAGCTGCTCCCGGGCGATATCGTCGGGAGCGGTCCGCTCGTGACGCTCGTGGTCGTCGAGCTGCCGGTCGT
>CAZLYE010000099.1:0-2758 GCA_964562865.1 uncultured Binatia bacterium (SeqCode)
GTTCACGGAGCGACTGCCGCGCTCGGGCGCCTTCGAAGATCGCCGCGACGCCGCCCCGCTGCCGCCCGCACGACGCGCACGGCATCGGACGCTCGCGCTGCGCGCGTCGCTTGGACTGGTTTTGACGGGATTGAGGGCGCAGGTGGACGGGATAACGTCGGCGGGAGAATGCTGGCTCGGCGGCCGGAGGTGGCGGACGAGGGGACCGCCGCGAGGGACGCCGTGCGGGGCGGGGCGGGGACGCTCCGCCGGAGGCCGGCGGCGCTGGAGGTGGTGTGGGCGCTCCGGCACCTCGGGGCGCTCCGGAAGGTGGACTGGTCGGCGGCGTGCCGCGATCCCGAGCTGATCGCGATCCTCGACCGCGCGTTCGCGGGCTTCTACGACCGTTACTTCCGCATGGAGGTGCGCGGCTGGGGGAACATCCCGCGCCGGCCCGCGATCCTGGTCGGCAACCACAGCGGGTTCGGCGTGGCGGAGCTGCTGATGCTCGTGGTCGGCTGGTTCCGCCGCTTCGGGCCGGACCGCGCGGTCCACGCGCTCGCGCATCGCTGGCTCTACGAGACCCCGTTCCTCCGCGTCTGCGTGCCGAAGATCGGCGGCGTTCCGGCGACGTGGCGCGACGCGTGCAGCGTGCTCCGGGCCGGCGATCCGCTCGCGGTCTTCCCGGGCGGCGAGCTCGAGTCGACGCGGCCCTTCGCCGATCGGTACAAGGTACAGCTCCACGGGCGGAAGGGCTTCGTCCGGCTCGCGCTCGCGAACGACGTGCCCGTCGTGCCGTTCGTCACGATCGGCAGCCACGCGACCATGCCGATGCCGCCCGGCATGCACGCGCTCGCGACGGTGACGGGCGCGCGACGCTACCTCGGGCTCGAGGCCGTGCCGCTCCCGGTCCAGCTCGTCGCCTGGGTCCTCGGGGCGATCGCGCTCGACGAACACGTGATCTCGCCGGCCACCTTCGCGCTCCTGCTGCTCGCGACGCCGCCGCTCTACCCGTCGAAGATGACGACGGTGTTCGACCGCCCGATCCGGCCCGACGAGCTCCGCGCCCACCAGGCGTCAGGCGAGGCGCCGAGCGAGGCGGGCTTCCGTCACGTCGAGCGCGTGATGCAGCGTCTCATGGACGGGCTCGCCGCCGAGCGTCGCACGCTCTTCTCCTGACCGGGAGCCGTGCCGTGCCCGACCCCGGCGCATCGCGGCGCCCGCGTGGCCGGCGGACGATCGTCGGGGTGGTCGTGTCGCTCGCGATCGGGGTCGCGCTGGTCGCGCTGCTCGTCTGGCTCACCGGCCCGGGCGCGACCTTCGACACGCTCGCGCGGCTCACGGCCTGGCAGGCCGGCGCGCTCGTCCTCGCCGCCTTCGCGAGCTCCCTCTTCAGCGCCCTCGCGCTGCGCGTGATCCTCGGGCGCTACGGACACCGGGTCTCCGTCTGGCTGCTCTTCCGGCTGTCGATCCTGGCATTCGCGGTCGGCTGGCTCGTGCCGTCGGGTTACGTCGCGGGGTTTCCCGTCGCCGCCTATCTGCTCAAGCGCCGCGGCGTGCCGTTCTCGCGCGCGCTCGCGGCGTTCCTCATCCAGCGGTTCCTCGAGCTCGCGGCGTACGCGGTCGTGCTGCCGACGGCGCTCCTCTCCGGATTCGGTACCGGCGCCGCGGTTGCCGTCGGCCTCTTCGCGCCGCTCGCCGGCGTGGCGCTCGTCGCGCTCGACCTCTCCTTCGGATGGCAGCTCGGCCGCCGCGCGCTCGGCGCGCTCGTTCCCGTCGTGCCCCGCGCGGCCGCGCCCGTGCTCGAACGCGCGATCGACTTCCTCGGGACCTGCGCCGCGTTCTTCCAGTCCGCGCTGCCGACGCTCCTCGCCGCGACGGCGGCGAGCGTCCTCGCGATCGCGGCGTCGTTCGTGCGGGCTCTCCTCACCGCCCGGTTCCTCGACCTCCCGCTCGGCGTGTCCGAGGTGGCGCTCCTCCTCGCCTTCACGCTCGCCGTGCTCGCCGTCCCGTTCGTGCCGGGGGGGATCGGCGTCTACGAGGGTGGCATGGTGGGCTTCTTCCGCCTCCTCGGCCGGCCGTCGACCGAGGGCATCGCCTTCGCGATGACGGTCCACGGCGTCGAGCTCGTGGTGGCCCTGGCCGGCATCGTCTTCCTGGCGCAGCTCGGCGTCGGCCTCGCGACCGCGGAGGAGCTGAGCGCCGCGCCGCCCGCCTCCTGAGGGGTGGCCTCCGCCACGCCCGGGGCGCAAGTGTGATGGCGCACACGACGACGGCCCCCGGCGTCTCGCCGCCTTGCTGCTGGCACTGAACTTGGAGCAGACTCGCCACGGGCGGTCCGCGGGGGAGGGCGCGCGGCCGCTCGGCCGACCCATGCCGCTGGCACTCGAGGACTACGCGCTCATCGGTGACAACGAGACGGCCGCGCTCGTCGGCCGCGACGGGTCGATCGACTGGTTCTGCGTCCCGCGCTTCGACTCGGGCGCGTGCTTCGCAGCGCTCCTCGGGACGCCCGAGCACGGGCGCTGGCTCCTCGCGCCGGCCGGCGAGGTGCACCAGACGCGTCGCGCGTATCGCGACGCGACGCTCGTCCTCGAGACCGAGTTCGAGACGGCGGACGGCGCTGTCCGCTTGGTCGACTGCATGACGCCCCGGCGCCGGAACCCGACGATCATCCGGCTGGTCGAGGGCGTGCGCGGGCGCGTGCGCATGCGGATGGAGCTCGTCATCCGCTTCGACTACGGCTCGACGGTGCCGTGGGTGCGCCGGCGTCCCGACG
>CAZLYE010000100.1:0-3054 GCA_964562865.1 uncultured Binatia bacterium (SeqCode)
GGAGTGTCGTCGATTTCGGGGGAGACGTCACGAGAGGCAGGCGTGGGTGATCGCTTCGGGGAGGTGCTTCAAGGCTTGCCGGCAGCCCTGGCACCCGCACGCTCTGGATGTTGTGTGCCGCTTGTGTGCCAACTCAGCCGAACACGACCGAACTCCGCTCTTCAGGGGGCAATAACGACGGCCAAGAACCCCTCACACAACGGGCCTCAGCGGTACTCGCCGAGCTTGGACAGCCTTCAGCCGAACCCCGTCTGGCAAGTTTCGTAATCAGTAGGTCGCCGGTTCGACTCCGGCGGGTGGCTCTCGGTTTTCCTTGATTGTTCAATATCTTCCGTAAGCCAAGACCGACCACTCCCCCATTTCGGTCTGTTACGACGATGTGTGCCTGCGACCGCCGCAGGAAGTTCGGCCTTGGCACGCGCCGGCGCCTCTTCTGCACGTTGCGCGGCGGGCCGATGGCCACGACGTACGTCCGCGGGCTCTGCAAGCGGCTCGCGCGGAAGGCGGGGATCGACAAGCGGGTCCACCCCCACGGCTTCCGCCACGCGCTCGCGGCTGGGCTAGCCATTAACGGCACCCCCGTGAACGTCATCCAGGCGCAGCTCGGGCACGCCTCGCTCGCGACGACGGACCGGTACCTGCGGCGCATCGCCCCGGCCGACCTGCTCGCGGCGCTCCGGCTATCCGCGTGGACCCCGCCGCGATAACGGACCGCGCGATACCCTTCTGACGAGCGCGTCGAGCGAGAGGGCCGAACTTCCATCGCGTGTTGGATCCAGCCGTGGACGTCCGGCACGCCGAGCCACTCCGCGTAGCGGGCGAGTCCTGTGAGGCGCTCAACTTCGAGCCAATTCGTCTCCGCCCCGCATCAGCCTGTCACACACCACGCAGCGGCGCCGGGAAACGGTTCGACCGGGTCCGGCCGGACCGCCTCGGGAAGGGGCGCGACGCGGCGGTCTTTCAGGAGACCGCTGGCGTCGGGTATGGTCCGTCACCGTGACGCAGGCGAGCGGCGTGCTTCGCCTGGCAGAGGTCACCAAGACCTACCCCCAGGGCGGTGCCCTCGTGCGGGCACTCGCGCGCGTCAGCCTGGTCGTCGCGCGTGGCGAGTTCATTTCGGTGACGGGCCCGAGCGGGTCGGGCAAGTCAACGCTGCTGCACATCATGGGTGGCCTCGATCGTGCGGACGGCGGTGAGGTGTGGGTCGACGGGCAACGACTCGCTGGTCTGGACGACGACGCCGTCACGTTGCTCCGCCGTCGCCGGATCGGCTTCGTCTTCCAGTTCTTCAATCTGCTGCCGACGCTCACCGCCGCGGAGAACGTCGCCTTGCCCCTCCTCCTCGACGGTGTCCCGCGGCGCGAGGCGGAGAGGCGCGCCGAGCGGCTGCTCGATCGGGTCGGGCTTCTGCTCCGTCGTCGGCATCGGCCCCACGAGCTCTCGGGCGGCGAGATGCAGCGGGTGGCGATCGCGCGCGCCCTTGTGATCGAGCCCTCTGTGCTCCTGGCCGACGAGCCGACCGGCAACCTCGACTCGCGGACCGGCGGGGAGGTTCTCACGCTCCTGACCGAGGCGGTGGCGGACTTCGGTCAGACGATCGTGATGGTGACCCACGACGCTCGGGCGGCGGCGTGCAGCAGCCGCGTCGTCCAGCTCCGCGACGGGGCGGTCGTGGACGATACGGGCGGGGTCGCCGTCCCGTTCCCCGCGCCACCGTGACGGTCCTCCGCGCGCTCCTCCGCCTGATCGGCCTGCGCCGCCTGCGCGAAGCGCCGGCGCAGAGCCTGCGCGCGGCGGCCGCGGTGATGGTCGCCGTGGGCGCGGTGATCTCCTCCTGGCTCGTCACGACGGCCATCGCGCGCGGGGTGGCGGAGGGGCTGGAGGCGTTCGCCGGCCGTACTGCGCTCCGTCTCGCCGCCGGAGAGGCGGGTCTCCCCGAGGCGTTGCTGGACGTGGTACGCGCCGTGCCCGGCGTCGAGGCGGCGGTCCCGCTGCTCGAGTCCCCCGCCTACGTGGTCGGCAGCGAGGGCGAGGTCCTGACCGTCTTCGGCCTCGACCTCGACGAGGAGGGTCGGGTACGACACTACGCGGCCGCGGCCGACGGCGCTGAGGTCGTGGATGACCCGCTCGTGTTCCTCAGCCAGCCCAACTCCATCATCCTGACCCGCACCTGGGCCGAGCATCACGGTCTCCGACGCGACGACACGCTCACGCTGCAGACGCCGCAGGGCCGGCGCGCATTCGTGGTGCGCGGCCTGCTCGAGGCCCGAGGCCCCGCGCTGGCCTTCGGCGGAGCCCTCGCGCTCATGGACTACCAGGCGGCGCAGCTGGCCTTCGCGAAGCGGGATCGGCTCGACGAGATTGACGTCGTCGCGGGGCCCGATACCGACGTCGAAGCGCTCGCGGCGGCGCTCCGAGCGGTGGTGGACACTGGCGTCCGCGTGGAGGCCCCGGGAGCGTTCGCGGCGGAGACGGCGGCCGCAACCCGGTCCGTCACTGCTGTCTTCTGGCTGCTCTCCGCGTTGGTCGTGATCGTCGCGATGTTCCTTCTCTACAACGCGGTCACCATGACGGTGGCACGACGCGGCGAGGAGATCGCGCTCCTGCGCGCACTCGGCGTCCGCCGTGCCGAGACGATCCGTCTCATCCTGCTCGAGGCGGCGGTGATAGGCAGCGCGGGCGCTCTCGCGGGCCTGCCGTTCGGAGCGGCGCTGGCGCGCCTGATGCTCCGGTCGTCCGGCACGAGCGTGCGCACCGCGCTCCTTACGCCGCTCGACACCACCGCCACCATCGGGCCGATCGGCGCCCGGGGCGCCGCGGGGGCGATCCTCCTCGGCCTCGTCGTCACGCTGCTGGCCGCCTGGAGACCGGCGCGTCAGGCGGCGCGCTTCGTCCCCGCCGCGGCGACGCGACGCGGCGCCATCCTCGCGCTGCGGGAAGCGCGGCTCCCGTCCCCGTGGTGGGGCGCCGCCTGCGTCGTCGTCGCCGCCACGGCCGCGGCGCTCGCCTTCGCGTGCGGCCGGAGTGCGATCGGGCCCGTGGCGGATGCCGCGC
>CAZLYE010000101.1:0-4621 GCA_964562865.1 uncultured Binatia bacterium (SeqCode)
CGTCCCGGCGAGCGCCACGAGCAGCGAGACGAGCGGAACCGCGATCCTCGTCATGGCTCCTCCCGGCGCCCGCCTAGTCTCGCGCTCTCCCGGAGTCAATATGCAGCCACCACGTACAGCGGGATGCCCGTTCCGCTCCGCGGTATTGGTGCTGCGCCGGGGCGGGCGTATGCGTGACCCCATGCCGACGACCAAGAGAGCCGGCGGGCGCACCGCGAAGCGCCGGTACTGGTCGGCCGAGGTGACCCGGCGGAGCAACGCGCTCGACCTCGAGCGCGGCGTCTTCCGCGGAGCGGACCCGCGACGCGTGGCCCTCTCCCTCAAGCGCTCCGCCGAGTCCAGCAGGCGCCGCAAGGGCACGCCCTACCAGTCGGCGATGTCGATGCTCAACTTCTACCTGAACCGCGCGGGGAAGAACGTGCCGGCGCCGCAGCGCCGGGTCCTCGAGCGCGCCAAGAGCGAGCTGCGGAAGCTGTTCGGGCGCGGCTGACCGGCGTCAGCCGACCGCCATCGCGCTGACGCCGCAGTCGACGTGGACGTTCTCGCCCGTGATGCCCGCGCCGAGGTCGGACACCAGGAAGGCGGCCATGCCGGCGACGTCCTCGCCGCGGACCGTGCGTCCGAGTGGAGACGCGGCCTGGCTGTGCTCGAGCATCGTGCGGAAGCTCGCGATCCCCGCGGCGGCAGTCGTGCGGAGCGCGCCGCCCGAGATCGTGTTCACCCGGATGCCGTCGGGCCCGAGCTCGGCGGCGAGGTAGCGCGCGGAGCACTCGAGCGCGGCCTTGGCGACGCCCATGACGTTGTACCCGGGCACCACGCGCTCGGACCCGACGTACGTCATCGCGACGAGCGCGCCACCACGTCCCGCCATCCGTGGACGCGCGCGCTGTGCCATCGCGACGAGGCTGTAGGCGGAGACGTCGATCGCCTGCAGGTACTCCCCGCGCGGCGTGCCGACGAAGCGTCCGGGCGCGAGCCACTCCCGTCCGGCGAACGCGATCGAGTGGATCACGAAGTCGAGCCGCTCGTGGGTCTCCGAGTAGGCGGCGAACACGGCGTCGAGGTCGTCGTCGCGGGCGGCGTCGCAGGGACGGATCCAGGGGTCGGCCATCCCGAGCTCGGCCAGCGCGGCGCGCGCGCGTTCCATCGACCGCTCGCCGGGAAGCACGCCGAACGCGCATCGCGCGCCGTGCGCGTCGAGCGCATGCGTGATGTGCCAGGCGTACGAGCGGCTCGTCGCGACGCCGAACACGAGCCCCACCTTGCCGTCGAGCAGGCGCGTCGCCGCGCTCACGCGGTGGCCAGCCCTTCGAGGAACCCGCCTTCGAGCGTCCCGTCGACGTGACGCGGGAACGCGCGACTGACGACGCGCGAGCGATTCCCGTCCGGGACGCTGGCGAGCACCTCGAGGCAGTGGCGGCCGGGCAGGTCGACGAGCGCGACGCGGAGGACGCCACCGCGGACGCCCGCCGCCGCTTCGCGGAGGAACGTCCGGAGCTCGCGGTAGAGCCCGCCGGCCGCACGCGGCAGCGAGACCGGGACGGTCGGCCGCACGTGCACGACGATCCCGGCCCGCGACAGCGCCGCCGCTTCGGCCCCGAGCGCGCGGGCGAGCACGCAGTGGACGCAGGTGCGGGGAGGTCTCACGCCGGTCGGGCCCCGAAGAGGAGCGCGGCGTTCGCTCCGCCGAAGCCGAAGGAGTTGGAGAGACCGATTCGAGCCTCTGCCCGGAGGGGGCCTCCGAGCACGTGGTTCAGCTCGCACTCGGGATCGGGCTCGTCGAGGTTGCGGGTCGCGGGCAGGACCTGATGGCGCAGCGCGAGGACGGTGTAGATCGCCTCGACGGCCCCCGCGGCTCCCAGCAGGTGGCCGGTCATCGACTTGGTGGCGCTCACGGGCACGTGCGCGACGCGCGGGCCGAAGGCCGCCCGGAGCGCGCGCGCCTCCGCGACGTCGCCCTGCTTGGTGCCGGTGCCGTGGGCGTTCACGTACTGGACGGCGTCCGGAGGGATGCCGCCGCGCGCGAGGGCCTGGCCGATCGCCCGCCGTGCGCCGTCGCCGTCCGGCGGCGGCTGCGTGATGTGGAACGCGTCGGCGCTCGCGCCGTATCCGAGGACGTCCGCGAAGGTGGTCGCCCCGCGACGCCGCGCGTGCTCCTCCTCCTCGAGCACGAGGATGCCCGCGCCCTCGGCCATCACGAATCCCGAGCGCCGTCGATCGAACGGCCGCGAGGCCTCCTCGGGGGCACCGTCCCAGGTGCTGAGCGCCCGCATCACCCCGAAGCCGGCCATGGCGAGCGGCGTGACCGTCGACTCCGCGCCGCCGGCCAGCATGACGTCGGCGCGGTCCGCCATGATCATCTCGGTCGCCTCGCCGACGGCGTGCGCCCCCGACGCGCACGCCGTCGCCGTGGCGAGGTTCGGCCCCCGGGCGCCGAAGCGCAGCGCGAGATGGCCCGGGGCGAGGTTCGCGATGACGCCGGGGATGAAGAACGGCGACACCTTCCTCGGCCCACCCGCGAGGAACGCCCCGTGGTTGCTCTCGATCCCGGGGAGGCCGCCGAGGCCGACGCCGACCGCGACCCCCACCCGGTCCGCCTCGTCGGCGTCGACGACCAGACCCGCCCCGTCCATCGCCTCCGACGCCGCGGCGATCGCGAGCGCGATGAAGCGGTCCATGCGCCGCACCTCGGTCGGCTCGACCCAGCGCGCGGGGTCGAAGTCCTGCACCTCCGCCGCGACCCGGCAGGGAAGGCGCGAGGTGTCGAACCCGGTCACACGGCGGATTCCCGAGCGCCCGGCGAGAAGCGCCTCCCAGTTGCGGGCGACTCCCACGCCGAGGGGCGTGACGAGACCCACGCCGGTGACGACGACCCGCCGGCTCATGCCGTCCCGGGCCAGCGGATGATCGCCGCCCCCCACGCGAGCCCCGCACCGGCGGCCGTCAGCCCGACCATATCCCCCGGCCGGAGCGCCGCGGCGTCGACCGCCTCGGCGAGCGCGATGGGAATCGAGGCGGCCCCCGTGTTGCCGTGGTGCTGGAGGTTCATCCAGAACGCCTCGAGTGGCAGGCCGATGCGCTCCGCGACGCCCCGGAGGATGCGTGCGTTCGCCTGGTGCCCGATCACCCAGCGAAGATCCCGCGCCTCGAGCCCGGCGGAGGCGAGCGCCCGCGTGAGCCCGTTCGCCATCGCGTGGACCGCCGCCCGGAACACCTCAGGGCCGTTCATGCGGAGCTTGTGGGCCCCGGTGGCGAGCGCGTCAGCGTCGACCGGCTGCCGGCTGCCGCCGGCGGGGATGCAGAGGTCGCCGGCGGCCCGTCCGTCGGCACCGAGGCTCACCCCGAGGAGCCCTTGGCCGCGTCCGAGGACGACCGCGCCCGCGCCGTCGCCGAACAGGATCGCCGTGTTGCGGTCCGTCTGATCCACGTGCCGCGTGAGGGCATCGGCCCCCACGAGCACGACGGTCTCCGCGGTGCCCGCCGCGATGGCCGCGTCCGCGAGCGCCAGCCCGTAGACGAACCCGGCGCACGCGGCGTTCAGGTCGAACGCGGCGGCTCGTCGGGCGCCGAGGGCCGCCTGCACCAGGCATGCCGTCGCCGGGAGCAGGTGATCGCCGCTGGAGGTCGCCACCATGATCAGGTCCGCGTCCTCCGCCGCCAGTCCGGCGCGCGCGAGCGCCGCCCGGGCCGCTTCCGCGGCGAGGTCGGAGGTCGCCTGCCCGGAGCCCTCGACCGTCCGGCGGGTCACGATCCCCGTCCGCGCGACGACCCAGTCGCTCGGCGCTCCGACACGGCGCTCGAGCTCGGCGTTCCCGACGATCCGCTCGGGTAGGGCGAGCCCGGTGCCCAGGATGGCGCAGCCCGGCATGCCGCGGCCGACTACCCGGCTGCGGGGCGGTCTCCGCTCTGCTTCCCGGCGATCAGCAGGACGGCGTCGGCGAAGGTCCGGACCCGTTCCGCCTCGTCGTCCTCCACGAGGACGCCGAGCTCGTCCTCGAGCGCCATCATGAGCTCGACGATCGCCAGGGAGTCCGCGCCGAGGTCCGCGACCAGGTCGGTGTCCGGCCGGATGCGCTCGGGCGCGGCGTTCAGCTTCTTCGCGATGAGGGTTCGGAGCCGCTCGGTGAGTTCGTCCATGCCCGCACTCGTACCCGTTGGCGTGGGGGCGCAGAAGCCGCGAACTTGCCGAGCGGCGACGTCAAGGACGATTTCGTGTGCCGAACGGCACAGTCCCGTCGACGCCGAGGGAGCGGAAGCGGCTCGTGAGGAGGATCCGGCGCCCGACGAACTCGAGCAGCCCCGCGCGCCGGAGCGCCACGATGCACCGGCTCACGTTGGCGCGCGACGCGACGACGAGCGCCGCGAGGTCCCCCTGCGTGAGGGGCAGATCGATCAGGATCCCGTCGTCGCGGCGGTCGCCGAAGTCGTGAGCGAGGATGCCGAGCTCGTGGACGAGGCGGTCCCGGAGCGGCATCGTCAACTGGAGGCACTTCTCGTAGAGCAGCCGGGAGAGCACGCGCCAGCTGTACGCCATGACCTGGAGGGCGCACCCCGGCGGGAGCGCCGCCATGACGCCGTTCAGCGCATCCGGGCTCATGACGGCCACGACGGAGTCGACGTG
>CAZLYE010000102.1:0-3154 GCA_964562865.1 uncultured Binatia bacterium (SeqCode)
AGAGGAGCTCCTCGACGGAGAGCGGCGTGCAGCCGAGGAGCCGGCCGAGCCGCGTCACGTCGGGCGCGCGGAAGGCGGCGGCCGCGAGCAGGTCGTCGCGCGCGAAGAAGGGCCGGACGGGGCCGTCGTAGCGGAGCCGGCTGTCGGCGAGGAGGATCACGCGCTCCGTGTGCTCGGCGATCACCCACGGCGTGTGCGTGACGATGACGATGGTCCGGCCCGCCGCGTTGAGGGCGCGGAGGAGCGCCATCATCTGCTCCTGCTCGGGGAAGTCGAGGCCGGTCGTCGGCTCGTCGAGCACGAGCACCTCGGGCCGGAGCGCCAGGATGGCCGCGACCGCGAGCCGCTGGCGGACGCCCTTGTCGAGCAGGAACGGGTCCGCGTCGCGCTCGCGCAGGCCGACGGCGGCGAGCGCCTCGTCGACGCGCGCCGCGACGTCCGCCCGGGAGAGCCCGAGGTTCCGTGGCCCGAACGCGACCTCTTCCTCCACCGTCGCCGCGAAGAGCTGATGATCCGGGTCCTGGAAGACGTAGCCGACGCGCTGGGCCAGGTCCTCGAGGGGCAGCCCGGCGAGGTCCCGGCCGTCCACCCGGACCGAGCCGCGCGTCGGCGCGAGGAGCGCGTTCAGATGCTTCGCGAGCGTCGTCTTCCCCGAGCCGTTCCGTCCGACGAGCGCGACGAACTCGCCCCGACGGACGGTGAGGCTCACGTCGGTGAGTGCGGCGTGGCCGGTCGGATAGCGGTGATGGAGCCCACTCACCTCGAGGACCGCGGGCGCCGACGGGACGCCGGGCGCCGGCTCGCGCGGCGCGAGTGCGACGCCGGCGCCGCGCAGGCGCTCCGCCGCGGCCGCGACGTCGAGCGGTGGATCGTGGAGGCCGAGCGCCGCGAAGACGCGCGCCACGTCGGGCGGGCGGACGCCCGCACGGCGGCAGGCCTCGACGTCCGCGAGGAGGACGCGCGGCGCGCCGCGCGCCACGACGCGGCCCGCGTGGAGCAGGATCAGCTCGTCGGCGTCCACCGCCGCGGCGGCGTCGTGCTCGATCACGAGGAGCGTCAGCCCGTCGGCGCGGAGCGCGGCCAGCACGCGCAGCACCTCGGCGCGGCCGACGGGGTCGAGGTCCGTCGTCGGCTCGTCGAACACCATGATCGGCGGGCGGAGCGCCAGGAGGCCCGCGATCGCGAGCCGCTGCTTCTCGCCGCCGGAGAGCGTCGTCGGGTCGCGGCCCTCGAAGCCGGCGAGCCCGACCGCCGCGAGCGCGCGTGCCATCCGCGACGGCATGTCGGCCGGCGCGACGCCCGTGTGCTCGAGGCCGAAGGCCACCTCCTGCGTGACGTCGGTCGAGAAGAGCTGCGCCTCGAAGTCCTGGAAGACCATGCCGATCGTGCCGGCGAGCTCGCCGACGCGGCGGCCGTCGACCGGCGCGCCGAGGAGGCGGACGTCGCCGGCGACGTCGCCCGGCAGGAAGCACGGGACGATGCGCGTGAGGCAGCGCGCGAGCGTCGACTTGCCGGCGCCGGTCGCCCCCATCACCACGGCGAGCGCGCCGGCCGGGAGCTCACAGTCGAAGCCGTCGAGCGCCGGCCGTCCGGCGTCGGCGTAGGTGCAGCGGAGCCCGCGGACCGTGACCGCGGCGGTCACAGGAGCATCAGGCCCGTGATCGCGATCCCGAGGAAGGGCACGAGCCCCACCCCGACCTCGAAGGCCCCCGAGCCGGTCCGGTGGGTCGCCCAGGGCGCGAGCCACCGGCCGCCGGCGATGAGCTCGCCGGCCGTGAACGCCGAGAGCGTCCCCACGACCACCAGCGGTACGCCGACCGCGGCGCGCCAGACGGGAAGCGGGGGCCGGGGCCCGAGCAGGTCCCGATAGAGGAGCCGCGCATGGCGAATGCGCGGGTGGAGCACCGCGAGGAGAAAGGGCGCCAGGACCGCCGCCACGACGAAGTTGTTCAGGAGGACGACCGTCCCGAGGACCGTGAAGGGGTGGAAGCCGAGGGCCTGGAGCCCCCAGCCCACCACCGTCGCGCAGAGGGCTGCCGCGAGCCCGATGACCGCTACCAGGCCCATCCAGGAGGCCGGCCCGCGCGGCACGGGGTCGGCGCGCGTGAGCGCCCCCCAGACCGCATAGGGTACGAGGCCATAGAGCAGGTTCGCGAGGAAGCCGAACATGTCGCCGGGGCCGAGCCCGCCGAAGAAGTCCCCGATCAGGTTGCCGAAGGCCGATCCCCAGGCTGCCGCCGGGCCGAAGAGGAAGGAGCAGACCACCGGGACGGCGTTTGCCGGCCGGAACTCCGTGATCCCCGGGACCAGCGGGACGACCTTGAAGGGAATGAGGAGCGCCGCGTATAGAGCGGCGCAGATGGCGGTCAGGACCACCATCCGGGTATTGCTCCACATCCCGAAGAGCTCCCGCATTTTCCTACCTACACGGCGGTCGCGGCTGCGTTATACTCGGCCCCGGGACAGGTCAAGCTTGCGGCCCACGCCGGCACAGTATCTGGTTCGCGTCGAGCTCGCGGCGAGCAGCGGGCTGCTCGTGGTCGCGGCCGCGTGGAGCGCTCTCCGGGGGCTCGACCTCGCCGCGGCGTCGTGGCCGTCGGTCGGCGCCATCGTCGTCGGCACGTCGTGCGGGCTCGCGCTCGCGGCAACGCTCCCGCTCGTGACGGCCCCGTGGGCGCGTCGCATGCTCGTCCTCCGTGGTCTCCGTCGTGCATGGGACTCGCTCGAGTCGGGGCTCGGCCCGACGCTCGGCGCGCGCGAGGTCCTGGTGCTGGCGCTCGGCTCCGCGATCTCCGAGGAGGTCTTCTTCCGGGGCGTCCTCCAGCGCGAGGTGGGGCTCGTGGCGGCGAGTGCGATCTTCGGCCTCCTCCACCCGCTCGGCATCGCGTACGTGCTGTGGGCGACCGCCGTGGGCGCCGGGCTCGGCGGCCTCTTCGTCGTCACGGGGAGCCTCGCCGCGCCGGCGGCGGCGCACGGCATCTACAACCTACTTGCGCTCCTCTACCTCCGGAGGCGCTCGGGGCGGATGGAGGAGCTCTCCTGAGCAGAGTCCTCGTCCCGCTCGCCCCGGGGTTCGAGGAGATCGAGGCGATCACGATCGTCGACGTGCTGAGACGCGCCGGCGTGACGGTCGACGTCGCGGGCACGATGCCGG
>CAZLYE010000103.1:0-4596 GCA_964562865.1 uncultured Binatia bacterium (SeqCode)
AGCGCGAGCAGCAGGCTGTTCGGCCACGCCTGCACCACGCCGAACCCGCCGAAGAGCAGGCTGGCTCCGTCCGGGACGTCGGCGACGGCTTCGGCGGCGCTCGCCACGACCTTGTCCATCGCGGCGCGCTTGTACCGCGCCGCGCGCGGACGCGGCAACGGCGCCCCGTGGTTGACCCGCCGTTTCGTGCTCGGATATCCCCCGCTGCATGGACGGACCCCGCGAAGAGGTCGTCCAGGACCTGGTCGCGGGGGCCCTGGAGACGAGCGACGCGCCGCAGGCGTATCGAGCCCTCGCCGAGACGGCGCGCGCCGCGGTCGGCGGCACTCGCGCCGTCCTCCTCCGTCACGGTGACGACGGCGCTGCGCTCGTCTGCGAGGTGCCGAGCAACGGCGACGCGCCGGTCGACGCTGCCGCGCTGTCGCCGGCGCTCGGGCCGACGGGCTCGGCGACCGTCAGCTCGATCGATCCGCACGGCTCCGTCCTCGGCCTCGCGCTCTCGGCCGACCTGGGTCTCGCCATCCTCCGCGCACGCCAGCCGTGGACGGAGAACGAGCGTGCGGTGCTCGCCGCGCTCGCGCCGTATCTGCGGCTCGCGGCCGAGCACGTCGCGCTGCGCGCGAAGCTCGCGGAGGCCGCGGAGCGCGAAGCGGCGGCCGAGGTCGAGCACGAGCGGTTCCTCTCGGTCATCTCGCACGAGCTCCGCAACCCGCTCGCCCCGATCCTCATGTGGACGACCACGCTCCGGCGCCTCCGCGCGGAGGACCCCGAGGTGCAGCGCGCCGCCCAGGCGATCGGGCATGCCGTGGCCCTCGCGCGCCGGCTCATCGAGTCGCTCCTCGATCTCAGCCGGATGGAGCGCGGCACCATCCAGCTCTCGCCCGAGACGGTCGATCTCTGCGACGTGGTGCGCGGCGCGGTCTCGGGACGGCGGACCGCGGCCGACGGGGCGAGGATCGCGCTCGAGGAGCAGTTTCCCGCCGCCCGCGTCGTCGTCCGCGGCGATCCGACCCGTCTCGCCCAGGTGACGGGCGAACTCCTCGACAACGCGATCAAGTTCACGCCGGCCGGCGGGCGCGTCTCGGTCGCGGTCGAGGTCTCCGGCCGCCATGCCACGCTCACCGTGCGAGACACCGGCCCCGGTGTCCCGGCCGACGTCGTCCCGAAGCTCTTCACGCCGTTCGTCCAGGGCCGGAACGCCCGCGGAGGGCTCGGTCTCGGGCTGGCCCTCGCGGACCGGTTCCTCCGGCTCCAGCAGGGGACGATCCAGAGCACCGGTGGTGAAGGTGGCGCCGCGTTCGTCGTGACGCTTCCGCTCGAGCGACCGAAGGCCTGATGGACCTCGAGGCGCTCCTCGCGGAGCTCAAGCGGTCGCCCGACACGTTCGGCGTGCTGATCCGCGAGCAGGCCGAGCGCATTCCGGACCGCATCGCGCTCCGTTTCGAGGACGAGACCGTCACCTACGGGGCGTACAACGCGGCGGTGAACCGCCTCGTCGCCGTGCTGGCGCGCGCGGGCGTCCGCCGGGGAACGTCCGTCGCGGTGCTCTGCCTGAACAGCCCCCTCTTCCTGGAGGCCCTCGGCGCCGTCGCGAAGCTCGGCGCCGTCGCCGCGCTCGTCAACACGCACGTGACGGGTGCGGGGCTCGTCCACGTGCTGCGCGCCTCCGGCGCCGCCATCGGCCTCTGCGACGCGCACGCGGTCGCCGCGCTCGACGCCGTCGCGGGGCGCCATCCCGTGCACTTCGTCGCCGACGCGCCGCCCGGCGCGAGCGTCCCGGCCGGCGTCGAGCGTCTCGGCGAGGTGCTCGGCGCCGCCGAGGCCGCCGAGCCCGATATCCCGGACGTGCGGGGCGGGGACGTCTTCGCCTACATCTATACGTCCGGCACGACGGGCTATCCGAAGCCCGCGATCGTGCGCCACCTCCGCTTCACGATGGGCGGCATCAGCCTCGCCCAGGTGCTCGGGATCGAGGCGGGCGAGACGGTGTACGCTCCCCTGCCGCTCTACCACGGCGAGAGCCTCTTCGTCGGCTTCGCGCCGGCCTTCCGCGTGGGCGGCGCGTTCGCCTCCCGCCGGCGGTTCAGCGCCGGCGCCTTCCTCGACGACGTCCGGCGGCACGAGGCGGTCGCCTTCGTCTACGTGGGTGAGCTCTGCCGCTACCTCCTCCGCCAGCCGCCGACGCCACGCGACCGCGACCACCGCCTGCGCGTCGCGGCCGGCGCCGGGCTCCGTCCCGACGTCTGGACGGCGTTCCAGGAGCGGTTCGGCATCGCGCGCATCGTCGAAATGTACGGCGCAACCGAGGGAAACGTCGCGCTGCAGAACACCGACGGTCGCGTCGGCTCGGTGGGGAAGCCGCACCCGCTGCTCGAGGACACGGTCCGGCTTGCCCGTTTCGACCTCCGGCGCGGTGAGCTCGTCCGCGGAGCCGACGGACGCTGCATCCCGTGCGCCGCGGACGAGCCCGGCGAGCTGCTCGGCCGCGTCGGCGCCGGCGGCGGCGCCATGGAGTACGACGGCTACACCGACCGCGAGGCGACCGAGCGCAAGCTCGTCCGCGAGGTCTTCGCGCCGGGCGACGCCTGGTTCCGGACGGGCGATCTCCTCCGCCGCGATGCGGAGGGCTACTACTACTTCGTCGACCGGATCGGCGACACGTTCCGCTGGAAGGGCGAGAACGTCGCCACCCAGGAGGTCGCCGACGTCCTGAACGGCGCCCCCGGCGTGACCGAAGCGAACGTCTACGGCGTCGCCGTGCCGGAAGAGGACGGCCGCGCCGGGATGGCGGCCGTCGTGCTGGCCGACTGCGCGGTCTTCGACGGCGGCGCGTTCTGGGCGCACGCGGAGCGGCACCTGCCCGCGTACGCCCGCCCGGCCTTCGTCCGGATCGTCCCGGAGATGGACGTGACCGGGACGCTGAAGCAGCGGAAGCACGCGCTCGCGGCCGAAGGCTGGGATCCGGCCGGCATCACCGACCCGCTCTTCGTCCGCGACGACGCGGCGCGGACCTACGTGCCGCTCACCCCGGCCCGGGTCGCGGAGCTCCGGGGCGGTCGGCGTCGTCTCTGACGAGCCGCGCCGCCTCCTCGCGCAGCCGCGGCTTGTCGACCTTGCCGCTCCCTTTGAGCGGCAGCTCGGCCTCCTGTCGGAACCAGACGTGGCGCGGCACCTTGTAGCTCGCGAGCTCGGCGCGGCAGTGCGCGAGGATCTCCGCCTCCGCGACGCTCCGCTTGGTCACGACGAACGCCGCGACGTTCTCGCCCCGCGCGGCGTCCGGGACGCCGACGACGTGGGCCGCGGCGATCGCCGGATGCGCGAGCAGGGTCGCCTCCACCTCCGCCGCCGCCACGTTCACCCCGGCCGTCTTGATGACGTCCTTGATCCGCCCGAGGAAGTGGAGCGCGCCGCGCTCGTCCAGCCGGCCGAGATCGCCGCTGTGGAAGAACCCGCGGGCGTCGAAGCACGCCGCCGGCTCGTGCCGGTAGTAGTGGGAGAAGAGCGTCGGGCCGCGGACGCAGATCTCGCCCTCGCGCCCTGCCGGCAGCACCGCGCCGCTGTCCGGGTCGCGGATCTCGACCTCCTTCCCCGCGACGGGCGGGCCGTGGCCCGACGCGCGGAGCGCGAGCGGTGCGTCCCACGGCCACGCGGTGCAGAGCGGGCCGGTCTCCGTCATCCCGAACGTCCCCACCGCGTGGTGGTCAGGCGGGTAGAGCGTCGCGGCCCACTTGGTGTTCGCGCCGACGCCCTTCCGCAGGTGGAGACGCGCGTCACGGAAGCGCGGCTGCGCGATCAGCGCCTCGGCCTGGTGCGGCCACGCGAAGAACACCGTGCAGCGCTCGGTCTCGAGGAGACGGAGCGTCTCGCCGGCCTCGAACGCCTCCTGCAGCACGACGGCGGCCCCGCGGGCGAGCGTCGCGAGCGCCACCGCGACGAGGCCCCCCGTGAAGAAGAACGGCAGGTAGCCCCACGTCCGGTCGTCGGGCTCGACGCCGAGCACGGTGGCGATGTCGTCCGCCGCGCGGCGGAGCGCGCGGTGGACGTGCACGACGCCCTTCGGGTCGGCGGTCGTGCCCGAGGTGAAGAAGACGGTCGCGAGATCGGCCGGCGCGACCTGCGCGGTGAGCGGGTCGGGCCACTCCGGGCCGAGGCCGTCGCCCGGCCGGACGAGGTGGCCGAGATCCACCGGGCGTCCGTCGGGGGGCGGATCGAGCCAGACGACGTCGCGGAGCGCCGGAAGCTCCGGTGCGTAGATCGGCCGGTCGTCGTCGGCCGCGGCGGGCGCGATCTCGCGGAGCGCCGCCGCGTAGTCGTGACGAAGGAAGCCGCGCACGCCGACGAGGAGCGCCACGTCCGCGTGCCGGAGCGCATACCCGAGCTCTCGTGGGCGGCTGAGCGTGTTCAGGGCGACGAGGAGGCCGCCGCACCGCCACACGCCGAAGGCCGTCGCGATCCACTCCGGCCAGTTCGGCATGAGAAGGCCGACGCGCGTCCCCTTCCCCACCCCCCGCGCCACGAGCCCCCGCGCGATCGCGCGCGACTCCGCCGCCAGCTCGGCGTACGTCAGCCGCCGCCGCGTCGAGATGAGCGCCTCGC
>CAZLYE010000104.1:0-5240 GCA_964562865.1 uncultured Binatia bacterium (SeqCode)
GGCGCGCCGGAGGTTCTTCGGCGAGGCGCGCCGCCACGCGATCACCGGCCCCACGCCGGCGAGGAAGAGGAGGACGAGGCCGAGCGGCGCGTTCACGCGGTTGAAGAACGGCGGGCCGACCGTGATCTTCACGCCGCGCACCCACTCGGAGAGCACGGGGAAGACCGTCCCCCAGAAGACGGCGAACGCGATCCCCACCAGCACGAGGTTGTTGAAGAGGAACGCCGCCTCGCGCGAGAGGAACGACTCGACCGTCGCGTGGGTGCGGAGCTCGGGCAGCCGCCAGGCGACGAGGCCGCCGGCCACGATCAGCACGAAGAGCAGGAACCCGATGAAGAACGGCCCGAGCCCGGACTGCGTGAAGGAGTGGACCGACGAGATGACGCCGCTCCGCGTGAGGAACGTGCCGAAGATCGTGAGCGCGAAGGTGAGGAGCACGAGGACCATGTTCCAGACGCGGAGCATGTCCTTCTTCTCCTGGATCATAACGGAGTGGAGATAGGCGGTCGACACGAGCCACGGCATGAACGCCGCGTTCTCGACCGGGTCCCACGCCCAGTAGCCGCCCCAGCCGAGCACCTCGTACGCCCACCGCGCGCCGAGGAGGTTCCCGAGCGAGAGGAACGCCCAGGAGAATAGCGCCCAGCGCCGGACGGTCCGGATCCACTGGTCGCCGAGCTGTCCGCTCGCGAGCGCCGCGATCGCGAACGCGAAGGGCACCGACGCGCTCACGTAGCCCGTGTAGAGCGACGGCGGGTGGATCATCATCCAGTAGTTCTGAAGGAGCGGGTTCAGGTCCGCACCCTCGCGCGCCGCGACCGGCAGCCGCTCGAAGGGATCCGTCACGAAGGTGAGGAGCGCCAGGAAGAAGACCGCGATCGTCATGAGGGTCGCGGTGACCCACGGCATGAGTGCGCGGTTCCGCTCCCGGTTCTGCAGGTGCACGACGGTCGAGAAGAGCGACAGCATGAAGCTCCAGAAGAGCAGCGACCCCTTCTGCCCGCCCCAGAGCGCGGCCACGGTGTACTGGGTGGGCAGCGTGCTGGACGAGTACGCCGCCACGTACTCGAGCGAGAAGTCGTGCGTGAGGAGCGCGCGGAGGAGGATCGCCGTCGCGACCACCACGAGGCCGAACACCACGTACGCCGCGTGCTCGGCCGACCGGATCACGTCGGTCCGGCGCCGGATGCCGCCGACGATACCCGCGAGCGCGGCGTACGCGGCGAAGAGGAGCGCAAGGCAGACGGCGAGGCGGCCGACCTCAGCCATCGCTCAGGAGCCCGCCCGGGGAGCGCCGTCGACGACGGGCTCGTACTTCGACGGGCAGCTGGTCATGATCTGCCGAGCAGCGAGCCCGCGGCCGTCGTAGCGCCCCTCGACCACCACCTCGCGGCCCTCCGAGAACATGTCGGGCATGATCCCGCGGTAGGAGACGGGGATCCCGCTCGAGTCGTCCTGGCGCGCGAGCTCGAAGCGGAGCTCGTTCGTGCTGACGTTCCGATCGACGCTCCCGTGCCGGACCCATCCCTTGACGCGCAACGTCTGGCCGGCGAGCGTGTCGCGGCGCGTGAGGAACTCGCCGAGCTCGAAGTAGTACATCGAGGTGGTGCGGATACCCGCGTACACGAGGTACGAGACCGCCGCCGCAATCAGCGCGGCGCCCACGACGAAGCGGCGTCGATTCAGCACCCGGAGACCTCGCGAGAAGCGCGAACGACGACGAGCCTAGCTGGAACCGCGGGCCACACGCAAGGCGCGCGTTACGTCTCTCGGTCCTCGTCGCGGCGCGCGCCGCCGGCAGGTCCGAACGCGACGCCGCGGCGTGAGCCGCGGATGAAGGCGAGCAGGTAGTCGACGTCGGGCGATCGCACCTCCGCCTCGACGCGCGCCATGGCGAGCGTCAGGTTGCTCCGCGCGCCGAAGAGGATGCGGAACGCCGTGGCGAGCGCCCGGATGCGTGCGGGCTCGAAGCCGGCGCGGCGGAGCCCGACGCGGTTCATGCCCCGCACGGTGTGCGTGCCGTCGACGATCGAGAACGGCGGGACGTCCCGCGAGGTGCGCGAGAGCCCGCGCATGATCGCGAGCCGGCCCACGCGGCAGTGCTGGTGCACGACGCAGTTGCCGGAGATGAACGCCTGGTCCTCCACCACGACGTGGCCGCCGAGCGTCGCTCCCGTCGCCAGGATGACGGCGTTCCCGAGCCGGCAGTTGTGGGCGACGTGCGCCCGCGACATGAGATAGTTGTCGTCGCCGATCTCGGTGGACGTCCCGGTCTGCGTCCCCCGGTGCACCTCGCTGTGCTCGCGGAAGACGTTCCGGTCGCCGATCGAGAGGCCGGTGTCCGCGCCGCGGTAGCCGAGGTCCTGCGGCTCGTGCCCGAGGACGACCCCCGGGTGGATCACGTTGTCGGCCCCGATCGTGGTCCGCCCGGTCAGGTAGGCGCCCGCGAGCACCCGCGTGCGCGCGCCGATCCGCACGGGACCGTCGATCACGACGTACGGGCCGACGTCGCTCGTGGGGTCGAGCTCGGCACGCGGGTCGACGATCGCGGTGGGGTGGACGGGCACGCGCTACCGCTCTCGCCCGGGCCGGGCGACGGGCGGGGCGCCGCGCGACGGGCCCCCCGGCTCGTCGGGATCCTCCGGCTCCGACGGAACCGGCTCGCCCGGGATGCGAAAGCGCTCGTCGGCCCAGGACGCGAGATCGAGCACCCGGCAGCGCTCCGAGCAGAACGGCCGGAAGGGGTTTCCCTCCCAGGGTGCTTCGCGGCGGCACGTGGGACAGCGGACCGAACGGAGCGGCGACACGACACCGCAAGTCTAGCGGCTGGCGCTCCTCCCTGCCAGGTTGCGGCCGGCCGGCGCGGGGCCGTCACGGGTTGCGGCCGGGCCGCGCGATGCGGCATCGTGCGCGTCCATGAAGCCACACTTCGGCGTCTGCCTCCCGCAGTTCGACGCGACCTGGGCCCACGCGCGCGAGGTCGCGCTCGCGGCCGAGGAGGCCGGCCTCGACTCGGTGTGGTGCGTCGACCACTTCGTCGGCATCCCGGACGAGCGCCAGCCCGTGCTCGAGGCATGGACCGAGATGGCGGCGATCGCGGCCGTCACGCGGCGTGTGCGCCTCGGCCACCTCGTCCTGTGCGTCAACTATCGCCCGCCGACGCTGCTCGCGAAGATGGCCGCCACGCTCGACGTCGTCTCGGGCGGCCGCCTGGTCGTCGGGCTCGGTGCCGGCTGGCACCAGCCGGAGTACGAGCAGTACGGCTACGCGTTCCCGCCGATCGGGACGCGCCTCGCCCAGCTCGACGAGACGATCGAGATCCTCCGCCGCATGTGGACCGACGAGCGGGCGACCTTCGAAGGGCGCCACTTCGCGGTGCGCCAGACGGCCTGCGTGCCGAAGCCGGTCCAGCGCCGCGTCCCCATCCTGATCGGCGGCGGCGGCGAGAAGGTGCTCCTCCGGCTCGTCGCGCGGCACGCCGACATGTGGAACAACCTCGGCGTCTACCACGACGAGGTGGCCCGCAAGCGCGACGTCCTCGCCGGCCACTGTCGCGCGATCGGGCGGGACCCGTCGGAGATCGTCGTCTCGCAGCAGACGCTCGCGGCGATCGCGACCGATCGGAGCGAGGCGCGCCGCCGCACTGAGCAGCTCCGGGCGGAGCTCGGCTTCCTCGACGCGAGCACCGAGCTCTCCCTCACCGGGACACCGGACGAGATTCAGGCGCGCGTCGAGCGGAACCGGGCGCTCGGCGTGAGCGCGTTCATCATGAGCCTCGGGCGCCGGACCGACCCTGAGGACGTTCGCCTCTTCGGGCGAGAGGTCGCAGCCGCCTTTCGCTGACCCGGATCCGGATCGACGCGGCCCGGCCCCTCCACTTGCCCGCCTGCATCAGCGCGCGGCGACGGCGCTGGTACACGCGGTTGTACTCGCGGAGCTCGTCGCGGTGCTGCTGGTAGTAGGCGCGGTGCTTCGCGTTGTATTCCGCGCGGTGGAGCGACATCCAGCGCCGCTGGTACTCGCGGCGGCACGTCCGACACCACGAGTCGAGGCCCTGGCGCCCGAACGCGGAGACCGGCTTCGTCGTGCGACAGGAACTGCAGCGTTTCGTGCGGGGCATGTCCTCGTCGTAGACGAATGACAGGCACGTTGCATTCACGTCTGGACGTGGTTTCTTCCTGCACGTCCGGTATCGGTGCGGCAGCGCGCCGCTGTGACGCCCCGCCACGCTTCCTTGATTCCCCGGGTCCCTTCGCGTAGCTCTCCCCCGGGTGGACACGCCCCCCTTTCTGGCGGCGTGCCGCCGCGAGGCGGTGCCGTACACGCCCGTCTGGCTCATGCGCCAGGCCGGCCGCTACATGGCGGAGTATCGCGCCGTCCGGGAGCGCCTCGCGTTCCTCGACCTCTGCAAGACCCCGGACGCCGCCGCCGAGGTGACGGTCACCGCCGTCGAGCGCCTCGGGGTCGACGCCGCGATCATCTTCGCGGACATCCTCCTCGTCCTCGAGCCGATGGGCGTCGGGCTCGAGTTCACGCCCGGGGACGGTCCCACGATCCTCCGTCCGGTCCGGACGGCCGCGGACGTCGACCGGCTGGCGGCGGTCGACCCCGACGCGCTCGGCTACGTCGCGGAGGCGATCCGCCGGGCACGCGCCGCCCTCCCCGCCCGGGTCCCGCTGATCGGTTTCGCGGGCGCGCCCTTCACGCTCGCGTCCTACCTGATCGAGGGCGGCGGCTCGCGGACCTATGCCCGGACGAAGAGCTTCATGTACGCCGACCCCGGCGCCTGGGTTGCGCTGATGGAGCACCTCGCGGGAGCCGTCGCCGGATACCTGAACTCGCAGATCGCCGCCGGTGCCGACGCGATCCAGCTCTTCGACTCGTGGGTGGGCTGTCTCTCCCCGGCCGACTACCGCGCCCGGGTGCTCCCGCACGTGCGGTCGCTCATCCGAGCGCTCCGTCCCGGGACGCCGGTCATTCACTTCGGCACCGGGACGGCCGGGCTGCTCGAGGCGATGCGCGCGGCCGGCGGCGACGTGATCGGGCTCGACTGGCGCGTCGACCTCGACGCCGCGTGGGCGCGCGTCGGCCACGACGTCGCCGTCCAGGGGAACCTCGACCCGCTCGTGCTCCTCGCGCCGATCGCGGAGATCCGGGCGCAGGCGGCCGCCGTCCTCGGGCAGGCGGCGGGGCGGCCCGGGCACGTCTTCAACCTCGGGCACGGCATCCTGCCGCAGACG
>CAZLYE010000105.1:0-3032 GCA_964562865.1 uncultured Binatia bacterium (SeqCode)
GTCCGTCGCACGCAGCTCGCGATCGCGGGCCGCACGCGCGAGCGCCGCCTCGCGCTTGAAGGCCTCGCGGACTCGCCAGTCGCGCGTGTCGACCACGAGGCGCTCGCCCGACTCCGCCTCCTCGAGCTCGACGAAGCCCGTCGACGGCAGCTCGGCCTCGCGCGGATCCTCGAGCACGACCGCCACGACGTCGTGCCGGCGGGCGGCCACGCGGAGCGCGCGGCGCCACCCAGGGGTCAGGAAGTCGGACACGAGGAAGACGACGCAGCGTCGCTTCGTTACGTGCCCCAGGTGCTCGAGGGCGGCGGGGATGTCGGTGCCGCGTCCCGCCGGGCGGAGCGAGAGGATCTCGCGGATCACGCGCAGCACGTGGCGGTTCCCCTTGCGCGGCCGAAGCGCGAGCTCGATCCGGTCCGTGAACATGACGAGCCCGACCTTGTCGTTGTTCGTGATCGCGGAGAACGCGAGGAGCGCGCCGAGCTCGGCGGCGAGCGCCTGCTTCGTCTGCCGGCGACTCCCGAAGATCGTCGACGCGCTCGCATCCACGACCAGCATCACCGTGAGCTCGCGCTCCTCCGCGAAGCGCTTCACGTGCGCCGTCCCGGTGCGCGCGGTCACGTTCCAGTCGATCGTGCGGACGTCGTCGCCGGGCTGGTAGAGGCGGACCTCGGCGAACTCCATGCCGTGGCCCTTGAAGACGCTCTGGTACTGTCCGGCGAAGAGATCGCTCACGAGATGGGTCGTCCGGATCTGGATCTTCCGGACCGCCCTGAGCTGCTCACGCGACAGCACGCCGCCGGGCGCTCCTACGGGACGGGGACGCCGTCGAACACCCGGCGCACGACCTCGTCGGCGTCGATGTCCTCGGCCTCCGCCTCGTACGTCACGATGACGCGGTGGCGGAGCACGTCGGGGCCGATCGTCTTCACGTCCTGCGGCGTCACGTAGCCGCGGCCGTTCAGGAACGCATTCGCCTTCGCGGCGAGCGTGAGCGCGAGCGTGGCGCGCGGCGAGGCGCCGTACCGGACGAGGGGAGCGAGGTCGAGCCCCTGCGCCGCCGGCTCCCGCGTCGCGAAGACGAGCGTCACGATGTAGTCCTTGATCTTGTCGTCGACGTAGATCTGGTCGACGAGGTCGCGCGCCGCGAGGATCTCGTCGGGCGTCACGACCGCCTTGACGGCCTGGTCGCTTCGCGTGAACGCCATGCGCTCGAGGATCTGCCGCTCCTCCTCCCGCGACGGGTAGGTGACCTTGAGCTTCAGCATGAAGCGGTCGACTTGCGCCTCGGGCAGGGGGTACGTCCCCTCCTGCTCGATCGGGTTCTGGGTGGCGAGCACGAGGAAGGGCTCGGGGAGCGGGTGCGTCTCGTCGCCGATGGTCACCTGGTGCTCCTGCATGGCTTCGAGGAGCGCGCTCTGGACCTTTGCGGGCGCACGGTTGATCTCGTCGGCGAGGACGATCTGGGCGAAGATCGGGCCCCGCTTCGTCGTGAAGGTCCCGTCGCGCGGGCTGTAGATGAGGGTGCCGATCAGGTCGGCGGGCAGCAGGTCGGGGGTGAACTGGACGCGGCGAAACGACGCGTGGATCGCCTGTGCCAACGTCTTGACGGCGGTCGTCTTGGCGAGCCCGGGGACGCCTTCGAGGAGGACGTGCCCGTTCGCGAGCAATCCGACCAGCAGTCGGTCGATCAGATAGCGCTGACCGACGATCACGTTGCCGACCTCCTCGCGGAGGCGATAGGCGAACGCCGAGGCGTCCTTGACGCGGTCGTTGACGGCCGAGATCGAGGCTTCCATCGGGCGCATTTCCCTACCGGCGGTCGACGAGAAGCGCAACGTGGGTATTCAGCCGGGGCGGCGCCGGTCGTGCCTCGCGGGGGCGGCCGAGCGGCGGCGGTGGGAGGCCGCGCCTCGACCGAGCCGACGCGAGGGCGCGCACGTCGGTCCGGTCGCCGGCCGCGCCCGGCGTCGTACGACACCCAGACGATAATTTCTGAGCAAAATGCGTTGACGCCAAGTCGTGATTTTCGCTATGGGCGATCGAAGCTTCGCACCAATGGTCGTCGCCAATGACGAGGTGACTCGTCGATGTCGTCCGGGGGGACAAGGATGTTCCGCGTGCTCGCGCGGCGGCCGGTCACGGCCGCGCTCGCGTCGGGTGCGCTCGTGCTCGCGAGCCTGCCGCCGTTCGATCAGGCGTGGCTCGCATGGGTCGCCTACGTCCCGCTGTTCGCCGCCGTCGCCGCGACGACGCCCGGCCCCGCGTTCGTGCTGGGCGTGGTCGCCTGGCTGCCGTGCTCGGCGTGCGTCGGCGCGGGATTCCTTCCGCTCGGGCTGCCGCTCGGGCTCGCCTACCCGACGCTGATCCCGCTCTTCGTGGGTGCAGTCTGCGCGCTGCACGCGGCGCTCGCGCGTCGCGCGCCGGTCCTCGCCGCTGCGGCGCTGCCGGGCGCGTGGGTGCTGGCCGAGGCGGGGGGCACGGTCGCCGGTATCCCGTGGTCGATCGCCGTGAGCCAGGCGTCGACGCTGGCGGTCGTCCAGATCGCGGCGCTCTTCGGCATCAACGCGGTGGCCTTTCTGATCGTCCTCGTGAATGCCGGCCTGGCGCACCTCGTGCGGGCGGGCGGGACGCCGCCCGCGCGACGCCTCGCGGGCGCGATCGCCGCCATGCTGCTCGCGGTGCTCGCATTCGGCTCGCGACGGCTGGCAGCCCGCGACGACGCCCCACCGAGCGTGCGGGTCGCGAGCGTGCAGCCGATGCTGGCGTCGGAGCTCTACACGTACCAGTGGCTGAACCCGCGCTACCGTGACACCGTGCGTTCGGTCGTCGCCGAGCTCTCAGAGGATGCCGCGGCGCGCCGTCCGGGGCTGCTCCTCTGGCCCGAGAACGGCAACGGGCAGGTGAACCTGCGGGTTCCGGCGCTGCGCGACGCGGTCGCGCGACTCGCCCGGCGGAGCGGCGCGACGCTGGTCCTCTCGAGCTACGACATGGACGAGCTCGGACGGCGCTACAACGCCGTCTTCTCGGTCGCG
>CAZLYE010000106.1:0-2534 GCA_964562865.1 uncultured Binatia bacterium (SeqCode)
CCCCTCCGTGCTGTCGGGCCACATCCGGCTCCTCGTCCGTCGGGGCGACTGCGCGCCGGTCACGGTCGCGGCCGGCCCCGAGGCCGACGCGCTGCCCGACGTCTTCGGCGACTCCTGCAGGCGCTTCCTCGGCGAGACGCGCTTCGGCCCGAACGAGGTCGTGGGAGGGATCTTCGAGCGTCTCGGGGTGAGCCCCGACGGCCGCGCCGTCGTGTACGAGGTGACGGACGACTTCTCGAGCGCCGCGCGCGGACTGCTCGCGCCGGACGAGAAGGGGATCTTCTTCGTCGGATCCGACGGGCGGGGGCGTCAGCGGCTCGGACCGCCGAGCCGCGATCCGAGCTGGCGGATCAAGCTCGATCCCACGTTCCCGATCGGCATCGTGGCGCGCTTCGACGAGCACATCCCGTTCAGCCCGAACGGGCGCCTGATCGCCCTCACGGACCTCGGCCCGGGGCCGAACGGCGAGGACGCGAGCCAGGTCGTCACCATCGAGGTCGCGACCCATCGACGGCACGTCGTGACCCATCTGCCCAGCTCCGAGGAGTCGGACCTCCGGCGCGCGACGGGCTACATCTCCTTCGTGGACGACGAGACGCTTCTCTTCTTCACGTCGACCAACCCCGACGGGTCGAACCCGTCGGGCGAGCTCCGCCCGTTCACGATCCACACCGACGGCACCGGGCTCCGTGCGGTTCCGAGCCCGATGGTGCTGCCCGGGAGCCGCGTCGTCCCGATCTTCTCGGTCACACGGCCGCAGGCGAACCTCCTCGACCTGCAGCTGCCGCTCCTGGGTCCCGCCGTGAATCCGTATCGTGGCTATTCCTCGCCCGTCACGGAGCTCTTCACGCTGAACGGCCGGAACCTGGTGCAGCTCACCCAATACGGGCGCTGGGACACCGGCGGGGAGTTCCTCGCCCAGGACGGCCAGCGCGTGTTCTTCCACAGCTCGGCCGACACGCTCGGGACGAACCCGACGAACAACTGCCAGCTCTTCTCGATCGACACGCTCGGCGGTCACCTCCGGCAGGTGACGCAGCTCAGCCAGGATGGCCCCTCCGCCAACGGCTGCTTCTTCGGTCCGCCCCCGGGCTGCGACGTGCGGAGCGCGTCGCAGGACCCCGTCACCGGCGCGATCGTCTTCTACTCGAGCTGCAATCCGTTCGGGGCGAACCCCTTCGGAGCGCAGCTGTTCGCCATGCGCGCGGACGGTCGCGGGCTCCGTCAGCTCACACGGACGCTGGGGATGGTCCCGCAGCCGGACGGGAGCGTGATGGTGGAGGTCCCCGGCCCCTTCGCGTACTCCGCGCGCGCGCTCGGCACGTTCCCGAAGTGATCCCCTTGACCATGTATCACGTCGTGATACATACCCGCTCGTGCGTCACCGTCACCGCCAGGAGCGCTGGCTGCACACACGCATCTCGGAGCCCCTCGAGGACGCGCTCAAGCGCGAGGCGCGACGGCGCCGACTGCCGGTCTCGCTCTTCGTGCGCAACGTGCTCGAGGGGGCGCTCGATCTGGTCGAGGACATCGTCGAGGGGAGCCTCCACGTCGCCCGGCGCTCCGAGGATCTCGCCGGCACGGTCGGGCGCGGCCGACGCACCGCCGCCGCGGACGACGTCTACGGCTGGCAGGAGCTGATCCTCAACCGCGCCGCCGCCTGCACGCGCTGCGAGACCGAGCTCGCCGCCGGCGACGCGGCCTTCCGGGGCCTGCGCGATCGGACGGGACCGCCCGTCTTTCAGTGCGTCGCCTGTGTCGGCCGGCTCCGCCGGCGGGACGCGCGCGAGGAGGAGAGACCGTCATGACGGACACCGATCAGAGATGGGAAGACCTGCGGGGCGGCTGGGAGCACCTCGGCCGGGCCGCCGAGCACCTCGCCCGCCGCGTCGCGCGCGACGCGCGACGCTTCGCCGCACGCGTCGAGGAGCACGTCGGCGAGTTCGCGGGCGACCTCGGCCGCGAGTGGCGCTGCGGGGCGAGCGCACGCCGTCACGGCGGCCGCGACTCGGCCGCGGAGGTACGTCGCGTCTTCGAGGACGTGCGCGGGGTCCTCGCGGCGGTCATCCAGGGCGTCGACGAGCTCATCACCGACGTGTTCTCCGGCGTGACCGACGAGCCGTGGACGCGCGTCGTCTGCAATCGCGACACGACATGCGACGGCTGCGGGCGCAGCGTCGAGACGGGCGGCGAGGGCTGGGTGCTCCGCCGGGCCGGCGGGCGGCAGTTCCGCTGCGCCGGCTGCGGCGTTCCGGCCGACGGCCCGCGGGCCACGTAGGTGCCCGGTCGGGCTGTGGGCAGCGAGGCGCGCTGCGCGCCGGAAGCCGGACGCGTCCAGCCCGTCATCGACCGGAACCGGTGCGAGGCGAAGAGCGATTGCGTGCGCGTCTGCCCCTACGACGTCTTCGAGGTGCGGCGGCTCGCGCCGGAGGAACGCGCGGGGCTGTCGTTCGTCGGGCGGCTGAAGCTCCTCGCGCACGGCGGGAAGCAGGCGTTCGCCATCCGCGCCGCGTCCTGTCACGCGTGCGGTCTCT
>CAZLYE010000107.1:0-4293 GCA_964562865.1 uncultured Binatia bacterium (SeqCode)
CGTGGACGGCACGACCATCCTCGCGGCCTGGCTCCGGGATCGGCAGGCGCGCGACGGGGTGCTCCTCCCGCTCGACGGGCCGGACTCCATCGCCGAGCGGCTCGACGAGCTCGCCGTCACGGTGCGCGACCTGCGTCTCCCTGGACCGCTGCCGCAGATCGACGGCGTCACGTGACGGCACGTCGGCTCGTGGTGAGCGGCGACGACTTCGGCGCCGCTCCCGAGGTGAACGCGGGCGTCGTGCGCGCCCACCGCGACGGCATCCTCACCAGCACGAGCCTCATGGTGACGGGCGACGCGGCCGCCGACGCCGTGCGGCTCGCGGGCGAGAGCCCGCGGCTGGCGGTCGGCCTCCACCTGGTGCTCGCACAGGGACGGCCCGCGGCGGCGCCGAAGAGCATCCCTCGTCTCGTCGCTGCCGACGGCGCCTTCCGGCGCGAGCCGGTCACGACCGGCCTCCGGTACGCCTGGTCGTGCATCTCCCGCGCCGGCCGGGGGGAGCTCCGCCGCGAGGTCGAGGCGCAGCTCGCGGCGTTCGCCGCGACCGGGCTCCGGCTCTCGCACGTCGACGGCCACCTGAACATGCACCTCCACCCGATGGTGCTTCCGATCCTCGTCGATCTCGCCCCGCGCTTCGGCATCCGTGCGGTCCGGCTGTCGCGGGAGAGCCTCGGAAGCGCGCTGCGCTTCGACCGCGCTCACGTCGTCCGGAAGCTCGGCGAGGGCACCGTGTTCCGCGCGCTCGCGGCGTGGGCGGCGCCCCGGCTCCGCACGGCCGGCATCGTCACGGCGGACCGGGTCTTCGGCATGCACCAGACGGGGCACGTGAACGAGCGCTACCTGCTGCGGCTCGTCTCCGACCTCCCGCCCGGCGTGAGCGAGGTGTACTGCCACCCGTCGGAGGGCGTCTCGCCCGCCCTGGCCCCCTACCAGGCCGGATACGACCACGCGGGCGAGGTGGCCGCGCTCACGAGCCCACGCCTCCGCGCGGCGATCGCCTCGTCGGCCGTCGAGCTGACCAGCTACGCCGAGCTCGCCGCCGGCGGCTGAGCGGCCGCGTGCGGCGCGGTCCGCGGCCCGGGAACGAGCCTCCCCGTGGCGCGGAGCGGCTCGGGCTGCGCGACGATCGGCTCGGGCGCCGGCGTCTCCGGGACCATCCGCCCGTCACGCCGGATCCGGAGCACCTGCCCGCTCCACGTGACCCGCTGTCCGGAGAACGCCGCGACCCACATGAGGGAGGCGACGAGGTCCTTCGCGGGCACGAGCCAGAGGTACCTCGTGGTCTCCGGCTCTCCCACCATCCGCATGATGACCGCGAGCGAGCCGAGCCGAGCCACGAGGGCGGCGGCGAGGGCAGCCAGGCCTGCCGGTGAGCCGGCGGTGACGACGGCCGCGAGCACGCCCCAGAGCGTCGTGTGCGTGATGATGGTGAGGAACCAGTTGAACGGCTGGCAGACGCGATAGGTCCGCGCCCAGCGGAGGAGATGACGCCACACGTCGCCGAGGGTGACCGAGTCGAGCACCGTGTCGACGATGTATGGCAGGAGGATCAGCCGGTAGCCGGCCTTGGCCACGCGGTTCCCGAGGAGGTAGTCGTCGGCGAGGTAGTCGAGCAGCGGCGCGAAGCCGCCGATCCGGTCGAGCGCCTCGCGGCGGACCGCGATCGAGGCGCCGAAGGCGTACTCGAAGCGCTGCACGATCTGCGCCGTGAGGGCCATCGGGACGAAGTCCGTGTTGATGAAGAGCGATTCGAGGAGCGAGGGGAGCCCGAAGCGGCCGACGCCTCGGTAGAGGGTCGTGGTCAGGCCGACGGTGGGGTCGGCGGCGAGCGGAGCGACCATCGCCCGCAGGTAGTCGGGCCGCACGCGGATGTCGCTGTCGCTCAGCACGAGGATCGCGTGGCGGGCGTGGCGCATCATGTGCCGCAGGTTGGCGACCTTGCGGTTGGCGCCGGGCGTGTGGCCCACCGAGAGCACCAGGTCGCGGTGGGGGAAGTCGCGGCGGAGCTGCTGCACGACCGCAACGGCGGGATCCCGCGGGTCCTCGACCCCGAAGACGATCTGGAAGGGGGCGGGGTAGTCCTGGCGGCAGAAGCTCGCGAGGTTCGCGTACAGGTCGATCCCCGGGCCCTTGAGCGGCTTCAGCAGCGTCGCGGGTGGGAGCGGCTTCGCACCCCGCCCGCCGTCCCTCCGGGCGAGACGGAAGAAGCGCCAGGCGGCGAAGACCTGGAAGAGCTGGTACGCGCTCGCGGCCGCCGAGCACGCGAGGATGATGAGCGCGAGCGGACCCATCAGACCGTCGCGCCCGTCTCCGGCCGCGCGGTGGAAGTCGTCGGGGCGTTCGAGATGCGCCGGCGCTTCGCCATCGACCCGATGAACTGGACACCCTCGCCGAGGAGCCGCTTCGCCTCCTCGCGGCTCGTCGCCATCTTCTTGACCGACTTCCAGATGTAGCGAGGCCGGAAGTAGTAGCGGCGATAGAAGGTCTCGACCGCCTTGAAGATCTCATCGGCCGAGACCTCGGGATACGAGACCGTGCACTTCTGGTAGCCGGTCTCGTCGACCAGGCTGTCGACGGTGAGGTGCTTGTTCCTGATGACGAAGTCGTAGAACCCGGTGCCGGGGTAGGGCGACGCGAGCGAGACCTGGAGCGTCTCGGGGTTCATCTCCTGCGCGAAGCGGATCGACTCCTCGATCGTGCCCCGCGTCTCGCCGGGAAGACCGAGGATGAACGTGCCGTGGATCAGGATGCCGACGTCGTGGCAGTCGCGCGTGAAGCGGCGCGCCCGCTCGACGCTCACGCCCTTCTTGATGTTCCTGAGTATCTGCTCGTTCCCGGACTCGTAGCCGACGACGAACAGGCGGAGGCCGTTGTCCTTGAGGACCTTGAGCGTGTCCCGGTCGACGTTGGCGCGCGAGTTCGTCGACCACGTGATCCCGAGCCGCCCGAGCCCCTTCGCGATCTCCCGCGCGCGGGGCGGGTCGGCGGTGAAGGTGTCGTCGTCGAAGAAGAGCTCCTTCATCTTCGGGAAGCGCCGCTTCATCTGCGACACCTCGTCGAGGACGTTGCCGACCGAGCGCACTCGGTAGGTGTGCCCGGTCGTCACCTGCGGCCAGAGGCAGAAGGTGCAGCGCGCCGGGCAGCCCCGCCCGGTGTAGAGCGAGACGTAGGGGTACTGGCAGTACGGGCTGTTGTAGCGGAGGTAGTCGAGGTCGCGCTCGTACACCTCGGTGACGAACGGGAGGGCGTCGAGCTGGTCGCTCGTGAGCGGGGACGGCTCCTCGTTGTGGACGACCGTCCCGTTCCGCCGGTAGCTGATGCCCTTCACGTCCTCGAGATCGCGGCCGTCGGCGATCGCCGCCACGGCGAGGTCGAACTCCTTCCGCGCGATGAAGTCGATGACGGGTGCGTAGCGGAGGGATTCCTCGGGCATGGCGGTCACGTGGCCGCCGACGAACCCGACCGTGACGCCCGGATGCGCGTCCTTGATCGCCTGGGCCGTGCGGACGTCGGCCCGGAACGACGGCGTGCTCGTGTGCAGCACGACCATGTCGAAGTCGCGCGCGGTGCGGACCGTGTCCTCCACCGACACGCCGTGTGGCGGGGCGTCGAGCACCCGCGCTCCCGGCAGCATGCCGGCCGGGTAACAGAGCCACGTCGGGTACCAGAACGACCAGACCTCGCGCTTCGCCTGGTAGCGCGATCCCGCGCCTCCATCGAAGTCGTCGTACGAGGGTGGATTCAGAAAGAGCGTGCGCATCGCGTCCCTCCTGGGCGCGACCCAGACTGAGGTCGCGGGACCAGCCTCCTCACTGCCGCAGTCATCTAGGCCTGGTAGCGTCTTGACCGAACGGTCAAGGGCGGCGTCTATATCACGACCAGGCAACACGCAAGAAGCGAAAAGCGTGACGGTGTGTCACGAGGGAGAACGCTTCCCTTGCGGGCCCCCCGGGGGGCCCGCTATAAGCGCAGCCCTCCCAGGGAAACGATGGGTGACCCGCAGCGGACGCTCCTCCGAGGGCATGAGATCGTCCTCGCGGCGGGAGCGCACGACGCGCTCTCGGCCAAGCTCGCCGAGGAGGCGGGGTTCGGGGCGATCTGGGCGAGCGGCTTCGGGATCTCGGCGGTCCAGGCGGTCCCCGACGCGAACATCCTCACCCTCACCGAGACGCTCGACGCCGTCCGGCGGATCGTCGCCGCGGTCGACATCCCGGTGATCGCGGACTGTGACAACGGCTACGGAAACGCGATCAACGTCATGCGCACCGCCGGCGAGTTCGAGCGCGCCGGTGC
>CAZLYE010000108.1:0-9577 GCA_964562865.1 uncultured Binatia bacterium (SeqCode)
CCGGGACCGTTCCGATCCCGACGCCACCGACCCGCACCTCGACGGTGAGCGTGCCGTCCGGGACGTCCACGTCGCGCAGCTCCCCGCCCACCTCGACGACGAGACGGCCGTCGACGGCCGCGGCGCGCTCGGGCGTCGGCCCCTCGTCGAAGCCGGCGTCGTAGAAGCGGGCCGCCGGCCAGTCCGGGCGCTGCCAGAGCTCCTGGAGGAACGCGCTCCAGCCGACGGCGTCGTGCAGACGGCGGCGGTCGTCCGGCACGACGCAGCCGCGCCAGCGTCGGACGCCGTCGGGATCCTGCGCCCCCTCGGCGGCGTGATACAGCGTGCGCGCGAACAGGAGCCCGAGGATCGGCCACGCGAACTCGGCCGCCATGGCATCCGCGAGCACGTACGCCGGCACGCATCGTCCGGTGACCGGAAGGTCGAGGTCGCCGAGCCGCTCACCCGCGAGCGTGACCTCGCACCGCACGCGCTCCACGTCGGCGGGCACGGCGAGGTCCTCGATCGGCCGCGTGACCTCGGCCCGCGTCGCGTGCGCCCGGCCGAACGTGCGCGGGAGCGTGCCCGCCGAGTTGGCGAGCAGCAGGGCCTCGAACATCCGACGGCTCCGCCCCGCGAGGCCCCGGCTGCCGACGTGCTCCTCGATCGCCGCGAGGAAGGCGTTCACCCGACCCTCCGTGCGCGGCCAGAGGTCGTCCCATCCCGCCGGGCCGAGGCACTCCGGCAGCAGTCCTCCCCAGAAGATCGAGTGTGCGATCAGCTCCGGATCGAGCACGCACGCGCCATCCTGCGCCACGACGCCGAGCAGCGGGCACGCGTCCACGCCGGCACCGATCGCGAGGCCCCCGACCCAGCAGACGAACCCCAGCCGCGCGGCCTCGATCTCCCCCGCGAGCATCCGGGGAGCGTCCCGTCCCGGTCCGCTCGGCACGCGCGGGTCCGCCGCGTGGCCGCGCGCGATCACGCGGAGCCCGTCGCGGAGCAGTCCGCCGTAATCGAGCGACAGCGACCCGCGCCGCATCCGGTAGTACGCGAGCACCTCCTCCACCGCGGTGAACCGGGCACCGCCACGGACGACCCGCTGCCAGAGGTCCCAGTCCTCGCAGGTCCGGAGCGCGGGGTCGAACCCTCCGACCGACAGGACGAGCGCCCGCGGAACGAGGCACGTGTGAATGGCGAACGGGCACCCGCTCCGGACGGCGACCGTCAGGTCGTTCGGCTCGCCCTGGAACCGGTCGGGCATCGACTCGCCCTCGGGGGTGATGCGCGCCCAGCGGCAGTAGACGGCGTCGACGGACGGCTTCGCTCCGAGGGCCGCGACGAGCGTCTCCAGGTGCCCCGGCGCGATCCAGTCGTCGGCGTCCAGGAAGAGGAGGAGCCGGGCCGACGTCGCCGCGATGCCCGCATTGCGCGCGGCAGACGGCCCCCGGCCGGGTCCGCTCACCACGCGGATGCGCGCGTCGCTCTCCGCCACGCTCCGCGCCACGGCGAGGGTGCCGTCGCGCGACCCGTCGTCCACGACGACCGCCTCCCAGTCCGCGAAGCGCTGCGCCTGGAGCGACGCCAGCGTCTCCGCGAGCGTCTCCTCCGCGTCGCGGGCCGGGACGACGACGCCGACCGTCACGACGCGCCCGCCGGAGCCGCGGCGAGGTCGCCCGCCGCGCCCGCCCGTGCGGCGCGACGCGACGCCACCCGCCCGAGCTCCATCACCCGCGCGAGGACCGCGTGCGCGATCAGATCGTAACCGGCCGCGTCGGGGTGCCAGCTGTCGGCCTGCATGTAGACGCGGCCGAAGGTGTCGATCGGCCGGTAGACCGTCCGGCCGGCCTGCGCCGGAACCGTGAACGCGCGGATCTCAGGCACGTCGAGCCCGCTCCACGCTCCCGGCGTCCCGCTGTTCGTGTAGACGTAGAAGACCGGCGTCCCCGGCTGCACCGTCGCGGTGAGGGACCACACGCCGTCGCCGGCGCGCTGATCGCCGTGCGTCCCGTCGTCGTACATCGTGACCGTGTTCGGGAGCGGGGCACCGAGGGCCGGGGCGGCGAGGTAGACGGCCTTCGCGACCGGGGCCCCACGGACGCGGAGGACGACGCTCACCGGATCGCCCGGGCGGGCCGGCTCGGACGCCGGCGGCCGGAGCCCGAGCTCCGTCTCGACGCCGTCCTCGATGCGGCGGCGCGCCGCCGCGATGAGCGCGCTGCAGTCGACGAGCGGGACGCCCGTCCGGGTCGCGACCTCCTGGAGCACGGTCCGGTACGGGCTCTCGGGCACGAGGTCCGTGTACAGGAAGACGACGTCGATTCCACGTCCCTTCGCCACGTCGACCATGGCGGCGAGGTTCGACGCGTAGTCAGCCGGTGAGACGCGCGTCCGGCCCTCGAGCTCCGCCCAGCGTCGCATGCCGGACGCCCCGGGGACGAGATACGACGACTCCGGCCTCGCCTTCGTGGCCGCGTCGAGGTAGTCGCCGAGCGACGGAGCGTGGAACTGCCACCGGGCGACCGTGTACCGCTCGAGCTTGTAGAGCTCCACGTCCCCGAGCGCGCGCTCCAGCCACGACGACCGCGGAGCGCTCGGGGGCCCGCTCCCGACCCGCTCCTTGTCCCGGTAGCCGGCCACCGACGAGTCGTTCATCCCGAACCCGATCACGAGGACGTCGGGGTCGAGGTCGAGCGCTCGCCGGCGGAGCAGCCGGAGGCCCTGGTAGGACGAGTAGCCGAGCACGCCGAGGTTCAGAACCTCCACGTCGTCGTCGGCGAGGTCGCGACGGAGCAGCGCCTGCAGGCGATCCGGATACGAGTCGTCGGCGGCCACGTTTGCTCCGAATGTCCACGAGTCGCCGAGACAGACGATCCGGAGGACCGACGGCGGCTTCGTGCGCGGGAGATCCATCTCCCGGAATCCCTCGGAGTCGAGCGCGACCTCCCAGACGGGGTTCGCCCTGAGGGCGGCGGGCAGGGTCGGGAGGAACTGGCGGAGCAGCGCTGTCCGATCCTCCTCGCGGTCGACCGGGCTGAAGATGTCCACGTATCTCCGGTGGACGTTCGGCCGGCCCTTCCACAGGAGCTCGCCGTCCTCCTCGAGGAGGCGGAGGCCGTCCACCCACGGAGGGACCGGCCCGTAGACCTGGCCGATCACGTACGGCAGCGGGACGTAGTCGACCGCGGCGTTGCGCACGAAGTAGGCGGCGCGGAGGACACACTCGGCGACGCCGAGGACGACGAGCGTCGCGGCGGCCGCGCGGACGAGCGCTCGCAGCATGGGCCGCAGGCGCGTCACGACACTCCGGCAACGGGCTCGGGTGGGGCGTCGACGAGCGGGGGGGTCTCTCCGGCCGTCGTCCCCCCGGGAAGGTACGGCTGGCTCCGGCCGAGACGCCGGACGCGTCGGCGCGATCGCCAGAGCGTCCAGGGACCCGCCAGGTTCCCCGCGATCTCCCACGCGAGGAGGAGCAGCGTGTAGTCGCTCCGGCCGCGGAGCCGTTGGTAGGCGCGCCAGAAGTGCGCCAGCGGCAGCCCGACCGCGAGGCGCGCGAGCGCGCGCCCGTCACCGTCCCGCAGGAGGGTGGTGAGGTGATAGGCGACGTGCCCCTTGCTGTACGCGTAGATCTGCCGGCGGAGCGCGCGCATCTCGCGGCGGTGCCGGTGCCACGCGTAGGCCGCGGGCTCGTACACGATGGTGCCGCCGGCCCGCAGGACCTTGTAGAAGACGTACGTGTCCTCGCCGACGCCGGTCGGCGTTCCCGGACCGAGCGCCTCGTCCAGCAGCCCCACCGCGGGATCCGCGAAGACCGACGCCCGGAAGGCCGCGTTGGCCGTCCCGCCGAGGAACCACGTCGGCACCGAACGCCAGCGGAAGCTGTCCATCCACCGCTGGTCCACCTCGAACCGATCGAAGCCGCGCCCGAGCCCGCCGTACGTCTCGAACACGATCTGCGCCTCGGTCTCGAGCTCGACCGGGAGCAGCGGGGCCGTGACGACCAGGACGTCCCGTCGCTCGAACGGGGCGACGAGCGCCTCGAGCCAGCCCGGGGGCACGGTGACGTCGTCGTCGACGCTCACGATCAGGTCGCCCGTGCTGCTGGTGAAGCCCCTGTTGCGGGCGTACGACGCCCCCGCGCGCTCCTCGCGCACCAGGCGCACGCCCGGGAACTCCGCGACGACGGGGGGCGTCAGCCCCGAGGCGGGACGGTTGTCGACCACGACGATCTCGACGGGGCGCGACGACTCCTGCGCGACGAGCGAGCGCAGGCACCGCCGGAGATCGTCCGGGCGGTCGCACGTCGCCACGACGACCGACGTGACCGAGCGCGACGGGGGCAGGCTCCTCGTCGCCGGGCGGTGAGACCCGCTCGGGTGGCCGAGGAAGCGTGCCGTCAGCGTGCGCAGCATGCGGCTCCACCGATCCGAGGCGCCGAGCTGCCGTGCCGGTTCCACGAGCTTCATCCCGAACCACGCGACCGCGTCGCGCACGCGTTCCGCGCTCACGCGCCGGCGGCGGTTCGGGAGGTCGACGCTGCCGATCGGCCGTCCCTGCCAGGTGACGACGAGCTTCACGATGTCGTGGCGGTCGACGTCGGCCAGCGCCTCGATCGGGCGGCTCGCGTCGACCGTCCGCACGGCGACGCTCCAGGGCACCCGCGGCGTCGCCGCCGGAGCCGGCCGGCGGGCGAGCGGCGCCGCGCCGAGCGCCTCCGCCGCCCGGCGCGCCTCCCGGTAGCGGCCCGGACCCCGGAGCGAGCCGCCGAGCTCGGCGAGGATCAGATCCTTCGGGAAGAACGTCGGGTTCGTCACCGAGATGGCGAGCCGCCGGAGGTGCCACGAGACGAGCCACCAGAGCCCCAAACGGCGGAACGACGCGCGCTCGTCGCGATGCACCCGCGCCTCCCGCGCGAAGTACGCGAAGAGTCCGATGCCGTTGCTCCGGAGCTGCGCCCGGAGCCGGGCGTACTCGCGACGATGCCGGTGCCGCACGATCGCATCGGGCTCGTACGAGAGGGTGTATCCGGCCTTCAAGACCCGGAAGAACATGTCGAGGTCGCCGCCGCCCTCCGTCACGGTCCCCACGTCGAGCGCCGGATCGAAGTCGCCCACCTCCACGAACAGACGACGGCGGAAGGCCATGTTGGCTCCCGTCCCGAAGAAGCCCGCACCGCCCAGGTGCCAGGCGATCGGCGCGCCGGCGTCGCGGGCGGCGAACCAGCGGCGGTGGACGCCGCGGCCGAACCCGCCCGAGCGCTCGAAGAGCATCTGCGCCTCGGTGTCGAGCTCGTGCGGCACGACGAGCCCGGTGACGGCCATCACGTCCGGATCCTCGGCGAACGTTCCCGCGAGCGCGCTCACCCAACCCGGGTCGACGACGACGTCGTCGTCCGTGAACGCGACGATCTCGCCCCGCGCCTCGGCGGTCGCCTTGTTCCGCGCCCAGTCGAGGCCGGGACGCGGCTCGCACGCGTAACGGACGCCCGCGTGCGCCGCGACGACGCGCCGGGTCTCGTCGGATCGCGGCGCGTTGTCCACCACGACCACGTCGAGCGCGGGATACGCGAGCGTCGCGATCGCGTCGAGGCAGGCCGCGAGGTCGGCGGGCCGATCGCGGGTGCAGACCGCCACGGTCACGACGGGCGGCGCCCACGACGGCGCCGGATGGGCCACGCGCCCGAGGTCGTCGACGGAGAGCTCGTGGCTCCCGGGCTCCGCCAGCGCATCGGCGACCAGGTGGTGGAGGAGCGCGTTCAGGTGCTGCTCCACCACGGCGTCCCATATCTCCTCGCGTTCACAGCGCCCGTTCACGGGCCGGAGCGTCACGTACCCGATCGGCGAGCCGTGCAGGCGGACGAGCGCCTGCACGAGGTCGTAGCCGTCGAGCCCCTCCAGATCGGAGACCTGCGGCGAGAGCTCGACGTCGACGACTTTGACCGGGCTGAACACGATGCGTCCCCTCACGCCACCCGGTCGACGGACCAGACGGGATCGAGCGCGAGGACGCCCGACACCTCGCCGGCCGCGGCGCTGTTTCCCGTCACGTCGAGCACGTGCATCTGCCAGTGGTGGTCGTAGATGTAGTCCCAGCCCGGCGGGTAGAGCCCCACGTTCACGAAGTACCGCCCGCCGACGAGCGGGAGGTCGCCGAGCCGGCAACGCAGCCGTCCACGCTCGGGCAGAGGACCAAACGCCGCCGTGGCGGACGGCAGGTTCACCTCGAAGCACTTGAGACCGTCGCTGAAGATCCCGAGCGACAGCGCCACGTCGGTGACCCCGGGGCCGAGCGTGTAGTCGAGCTCGACCACCAGTGCCTCGCCGGTCGCGAGTCGGTCTGCCGGCCGCCCGCCGACGGTGCGGAGCCGGACGTCGCCGATCGTCGCCTCCTGCGTGCCCGTCCGGATGCCCCGCTCCGGGCTCGGCTCGGGGGCCCCGCCCCCGAGCGCGGCCAGACGTCGCTCCGTCCGGGCGCGCAGGAGCTCGTCGTAGCAGGCGAGCGCGGCGTCGGGGTCGGCCTGCATGACGAGGTGCCCGTCCTCCAGCACGAGGACCTCGTCGCAGAGCGCGCGCACGTGCTCCGCCACGTGGGACGCGAAGAGCAGCGTCCCGGCCTTCTCGCGGAACGCCTGGAGTCGGTCGAGGCACTTCTGCTGGAAGCGCGCGTCACCGACGGCCAGCACCTCGTCCACGACCAGCACCGCCGGGTCGAAGTGGATCGCCGCCGCGAACGCGAGGCGGAGGAACATGCCGGCCGAGTACGTCCGGACCGGCTCGTCGATGAATTCCTCCAGCTCCGCGAACGCGACGATCTCGGGCCGCCGCGCCCGCACGGCGCGCGCCGTGAGCCCGCTCAGGATCCCCGCCGTCATCAGGTTCTCGGCGCCGGTCAGATCGGGATGAAACTCGCCGCCGAGCTCGAGGAGCGCGTGCACCGGCCCGACGCGGTCGATGCGCCCCGAGGTCGGCCGGCCGACCCCGCAGAGGAGCCGCAGGAGCGTGCTCTTGCCCGCGCCGTTGTGCCCGATGATCCCGACGCTCTGCCCGCGCTCGACGGCGAACGTCACGTCGCGAAGAGCCCAGTGCCCCTCGGCTCGCTGCCGGCGTCCCATCATCCACTCCAGCACCGCGGCCTTCAGGAGCGACGCGTCGCGCCGCGTCCGCCGGAATCGCTTCGAGACTTCGTGCGCTGCGAGGACCGCCGCCATGTCAGAGGAGGTCCACGAGCTCGTCGCGATAGCGGCGGTACACCGCCCAGCCCGCCGCCGCGAGCGCGACGCTGGCTGCGGCCGCCATCCGCACGCGGCTCCAGTCGGGCGCGACGCCGGCGAAGAAGATCGCGCGGTAGCCCTGGACGAGCGTCGTCATCGGATTCAGAAGGAACACGACGCCGAACCCCGCCGGCGCGGCGGGTGGCTCGTAGAAGACGCCGGTCAGGTAGAAGACGAGCGTCAGCACGACGCCGACGACGTACTGGACGTCGCGGTAGAGGACGTTCAGGCTCGCCACGATGAGCCCGAGGCCGACGATCAGGACGCCCTGGACGAGCACGAGGACCGGAAGCACCAGGAGCTCCGACGTCCAGGCGCGACGGTACCAGGTGAGAATCGCGAGGAGCACGGGCAGTGCCACGACGAAGAGTATCAGGTTCGACAGCGTGGTCACCACGACCAGCATGGCGGGATTTAAGCCCGGACGCCGCAGGAGGTCGCGGTTGCCGACGAAGAGCGCGCTGGCGGCCGTGAGCGACGAACTGAACCACGTCCACGGCAGGAGCGCGCTGAAGACGAATGCGGGATACGCCTCGACGTGGAGCGGGACGACCTCCTCGAACACGAACACCAGGATCAGGAGCTGGGCGAGCGGCAGCACGAGCGACCAGGCGAGCCCGAGGGCGGACCCCCGATAGCTCAGCAGGAAGTCCCGGCGTGTCAGGTGTGCGACCAGGTCCAGGTGGTGGCGCCACGACCTCGACGTCACATCACCCTCTCAGGGCCGCAGCGCGGCGAAGATGGCGGTCGCATTCGCGGCGGCCGCGGCGGCGGCGAAGACCATCACGACGACGTCGGCCGGGCCGATCCCGTGCGCCCAGCGCCACCCGACGGCGGCCACGAGCACCGCAAAGAGCGCCACCTGCGGCGCGGCCAGGAGCGGTTGGGGACGCGTCGTGCGGCTCTTCGGCGTGGAGAGATGCGGGATCGGCACGCGGAGGAGCGCACAGACGAGCGCGAGCGTGTAGACCGGCCACAGCGCGCACGCATGCGCGTATCCCCACACGTTGAACCCGCTCGACGCCTGCGGCGCACCCCACCGCCGGTTGGCGAGGCGGCGCACCACCACGAAGGCCAGCCCGAGCGGCAGTGCGTGCAACAGATACTCCGCGAAGTCCGCGCGGACCCGCGAAGCGTCCGAGAAGAGCGCGCGCGCCGCGAAGACCGCGTGGAGCAGGAACACGGGCCCGACGAGGTAGTAGGTGAGCCGCACGAGGTACGCCGCCGCCTGCCCCGGCGCGAGGCGCCGAGCGAGCCGCGGGAAGACGGCGACCAGTACCTCGAAGACGCCGCGGGCCCACTTGAGCTGCTGACGGGTGAAGGCCCGCAGATCGCCGGGCACGAGCCCGTTCGCGTGGACGGTGGGAACGTACACGGACCGCCAGCCTGCAGCGTGCAGCCGCATCGACGTGTAGAGGTCCTCGGCGAGCCCGGTCTGATAGCCGCCGATGCCGGCCAGCGCCGCGCGGCGGAACGTCGTGTGGCTGCCCCACACGACGGCCGCTCCCGCCCCGTGCATGCCCATCGACGTCGGCCCGTAGATGTCCTCTGCCTGCTGGCTCGTGGCCCTCGCGACGAACGACTCCTCCCGGTTGCGGAAGGCGACGCCGCTCTGCACGAACGCGACCGCTGGATCGGAGAAGTGACCGAGCGCGACGTCGAGGAAGTCGGGCTCGGGGACGTGGTCCACGTCGAACACCGCGACGAATTCGCCCGCCGTCCGGGCGAGCGCGGCGTTCACGTTGCCCGCCTTCGCCCCGCCGCCGTCCGGGCGCACGAGACGGATCGCCCCGAGCCGGGTGGCGAGCGCCGCGAAGCGCGGGTCGCCCGCGTCGTCGAGCAGATGGGTCCGGTGCGGATAGCGGATGGCCACCGCGGCCGCGAGCGCGCCCTCCACGAGCTCGAAGGGCTCGTCGTACACGGGGACGAGCACGTCGACGGAGAGCCCCGGCGGCGCGCTCGTCGGCGCCGGGACGTCGACGGAGAGATAGAGGAACCATGCGCAGTAGACCTGAACGAGCACGTAGAACGCAGCGAACGCGAGCAGCGGGACGGCCCACGGGCCCTCCGCGAGGCCGCGCGTCAGCCACCAGCGGAAGTAAACGACGCTCGCCACGACCCCGAGGCCGACCCCGAGGGCGAGGAGCGGTGCGGCCGGCCGGGACCGCGCCCGCGCGGTGCCGGCCGCCTCGCCGGCCGCTGCGCCTGCGGCCCGGCTCACGGCCCGCTCAAGCCCAGTAGAGGATGCTGACACAGACGATGAGCCAGAGGACGATCGTCGCGAGCAACGGCACGTCGCTCAGGACGAGCTCGGTGGGATCCCCGCCG
>CAZLYE010000109.1:0-18435 GCA_964562865.1 uncultured Binatia bacterium (SeqCode)
CCGCCTCGGACCGAGCGTCCAGTGGCGGCCGTTGAAGCGACTCCACGTCGACGTCGCGCCGCTGTTCGGGTTCACGCCCGATTCGCGCATGGCCGACCTCTTTCTCGTCATCGGCTGGGAATTCTGAGCCGCCGGAGCCCGCGTCACGCCTCGCTACCGATGCCGAAGAGCTCCTGGTGGCGGGCGTAGCGACGGCGCTCGGTCGCGGGGTCGAGCCCGCTCGCCTCGAGCGTGTAGCGGTGGGCGCCGTGGCGGTCCCGCGGGTTCTCGGCCAGGTAGCGGCGCATGCGCGCCTCGGCCTCGGGCGTGAGCGGCAGGTCGAAGTGGGCGTAGATACGCCGCACCATGTCGATCTCATCGCGCAGGAGCTCGGCGAAGTGTGCGTCGAATACCTGCGCTCCGGCGGGGAGCCCCCGCGCCCGCACCACCATGCTCCGCTCGAGGCCCGCGGCGAGCCGCTCGGTCCACTCCACGCCGATCGCGAACGGGTCGATCGCGTCCGATGCCATGCTCCGGAGGAGCGTGACGAGGCTCGTGAGCGAGGCGATCACCTTCAGCGGGTCGCGATGCGTCTGGACGATCCGCGCGTCGGGGTAGACGGCGAGGAGCGCGTCGAGCGCCCACAGATGCCCGGGCGACTTCAGCACCCACCGCTCCGCCGGACAGCGCCACTGCAGGTACTGGAGCTGGCGGCGGTGGGACGCGTACACCCAGCGGAGGTCGGCGCCGTCGAGCCACGCCTGGTAGCCGGGCACGCGATGCGTGGTCGAGAAGATCATGCTCGCGAAGTCGTGCGCCGTGAGGGCGACGCACTCCTGCGGGAGCCGCGCGCCCATCGGGTGCATCGTCTTGAAGCCGGGAAGGAGCCTGTCGACGCCGGCGAAGTGCGCCTCGACGCGCGCGATGCGCGGGTCGGTCTCCCAGCTCGCGCGCTCCGGCGGCGGCCAGGGGTGCATGACCTCCCACGTCATGAGGACGCGGTTCGCCGGATCCTGCGCGAGGAGCTCGTGGAGGATCGTGGTTCTCGTCCGCGGGAGCCCGACGACGAAGATCGGCCGGCGGACGTCGCCGGCGTCGATCTCCGGGTGACGCTTCCGCGTGTCCACCATGTGGAGGCGGTTCTCGAGGAGCCGCACGACGTCGCTCCGGGCGATGATCCGGCCGAGGAACGTGAGCTCGGCCTCGTTCTCGAACGCGTCCAGCAGCCGGCGGAGCGGCGCACGGAAGGCCCCGTCGCCGAAGTCGTCGAGGCCGGTCGTCCGCGTCGCGCGCGCGAGCAACGAGGCGTCGTCGAGGCGGAGGAGCGGCAGGCCCGCCCCGCGGAGCGCGCGACCGGCACCGTTCAGGAGGCGGAGGCCGAGGGGCCGGCGAGCCCGCGGCGTCGGGCCGGCGTCTGGGGCGACGGTCAGGAGTCCCGGCGCTGCCACCGCGAGGCGCTGGTGCGCTCGCGGCGGGTCGTCGGGACGAAGCGCGAGTCTTCGCGCAGGTAGGCGACGCGGTAGCGCAGCACCCGCTCGAGGTACACGCGCGTCTCCGGGATGGGGGGCACGCCGCCCCACTCGTCCACCCGGCGCGCGCCGGCGTTGTAGGCGGCGAGCGCCCGCTCGACGTCGTAGCCGTAGCGGTCGAGCAGCTCGCGGAGGTGCCGGCAGCCGGCCTCGATGTTCTGGCGCGGTACGAACACGTTGGCGACGAGATGCTCGGCCGCGGTCGCGGGCATGAGCTGCATGAGGCCGCGCGCGCCCTTGGGCGAGACGGCGAGCCGGTCGAAGTCCGACTCGGCCCGGATGACGGCCTTCACGAGCGCGTACTCGAGGTCGTTCCGGTCGGCGGCCTCACGGATGAGGGCGTCGTACTCGGTCGGCTCGGCGCGGAACGACGTCACCCGGCCCACCGCGACCTGGACAGCGCCCATCGCGCGCAGCTGGTCGAGGTGCATGCAGCGGCTCCGGTCCGCCAGGTCAACGCCGTCGCGGTCCCCGTTCACGCGCGCCGTGGTGCTCGAGGCGAGCCGCGCCTCCTCGCAGTGCATCGCGGTGTCGAACGACCGCACGCGGCTCCAGCTCGAGAGAGGCGCGTGGACGTCGCACGGACCCTTGCCGTCCGGCAGCGGCGGCGCCATCAGGAACCACGCCCCGAGGAGCACCACCCCGCGTCGCCGGTCGGGCATCGGCGCTCTCTACCACACGGGGGGTGGGCGGCGTCCAGAGAAAACGTTCTGCCCTCGCCGTGAGCCGCCAGGGCGATCGGGGCGCCAGCGGGCCGTTACTCGAGCGCCTGCTCGAACTCGGCGTGCCCCCGGCGCAACGCCCCCCGCTCGACGAGCGATCCGTAGTTCCTCGCGAGCCTGCCACGCCGGGGAGCATCGAGCTGTGGCTGCATGCGAAGGAGGTGGTCGTCCGAGAGGCGCACGAGGGCGGCGATGCCATGCGCCGCGACGTCGCCGTCGTCGCTCGCTCCTGCCGTGACGAGCGCATCGGTGACCGCCGTCCGCGTCGGCTCGGAGAAGCGATAGAAGTTCGACGTCAGCCATTCCGATACGTCGCGGGAGACCGACGGCGGGAAGCTGCGGCTGCCGAGGAGAGTCGCCAGGTGGCCGGCTGCTGCAATCACGTCGCGGCGGCCGAGTCCATGCATCACGTAGGAGATCAGAAAGCCCTGCAACGCCCGCACGTGAGTCCTCGCGAGGAGCGTTCCCACATCCGCGCTGCCTCGCTCGAGCCGCGCGTGCCGACCCACGACCGTCTGCAGGCGGCGGATGAGCTCGGGGTCGGACACCACGAGCGCGAGCTCCTGCGGATTCCCCTGCCAGGTGGGCATGTCGGCCCGGTTCTGCCACTCGGCGACGAAGAGAGGCTGCCCGACCGCGACCTGCGCGCCCTCCCATGGAGTCCACGGCCCGACGCTCGTCTTGCTAGCCGCAGGCCGGCTCATGCGCTGGAGGGTGACGGTGGACGGAGCCGGCGGCCCCTGGCCGGTGAGCCACGAGTCGACTCGCATCTCGACCCGCGTCGGCGGCGGCCCTTCCGCCGCCCCGTCGCCAGCGAGCTCGTCGACGGACGTCACCGTCCCGACGAAGACCCGGCATCCCCTCGCGAGACAGGTGCCCAGCTCGCGACCCATCCCGTACTCGCGCGTTCGACGGTCCGACTCCTGTGCCTGCACGCCTGCCGCGCACATCGCGAGGAGCGCGAGGACCAGAATGACCCTCGTCATCGTGGTCTCCATGGCCGTGCACCCTCGCGGCGACGGGCCGGTTGGTCGATCGAAGCGCATGGTTCAGGGGGCATAGTTGATCGTGGTCTCGGAGACGAACGACATCCCAAGCGCCTGGAGCACGGCTGTGTCGCCGTCGAGCGGGTATCCCATGACGACCAGGGGGGCGCTCCCCATCACGGCTGCCGGTATGGTCACCGAGGATCCGCTGTCCGTCCAGACCCCGGCCGTGCTGCTGCCGAGCGCGTTCACCGTCCACTCGCCTCGCGCCAGCGCCATGTAGTTCCGCGGGAACTTGGCCGTGTACGCGACGAGCCACTCGCGGAACGCGTTGGCCCCCGTCGTCGTGCCCCACGGGTTCATGGTCGTCGGGTGGTTCTCCCTCCACGTGAAGGCGGGCGCGTCGAGGGAGGTGACGCGGTAGATCGAGCCCGCCGCGAGCCCATCCATCAGGAAGCTCGAGTTCGAGTTGCCGCGGAAGGGGTTGCTCCCCCCGCTGGCGGAGCCTCCCTTCGGCACGTTCACCGAGTCCACGGCCGGCGCCGTCGCGCCGATGACCTCGGTCCCGGTGCCGGCCACGTTCCTGGGCGGCGGGGGTGGCGGCATGGGGATCGGGTAGTTGATCACGAACGTGTCGGAGAGCGCGTTCCCGATGTTGCCGAGCGTCACCTGGTCGAGACCGATCTTCCCGTCGGCACCACCGCCCTCGAGGAGGAAGTCGGCCTGGAGGTTCATCGTGTTGTTGGTGGCGACGCCTCTGAACCCGGCCCCCGGCGTGTAGGCCGTGAAGGTCGCGGCCGTCTTGATGAAGTGCCCGGGCTGCACGGTGCTCTGGATGATGCCCATGCGGAGGACGCGGAGCTCCTCGCCTGCATCGTACATGCCGTTCTTGTCGGCGTCGCAGTAGCCGATCAGCCGGAAGTTGCCCGCGATGTTCGGGGTCACGTCGATCATGGGCCCGCTCATGCTGCTCAGCGTCGGCGTCCCGATGTCGACGATGTCGTCGGGGTTCTGGTCGACGAACCAGCTGATCATGGCGTTCGCGGGCACGGCGCCGTCCGCCTTCACGTGGAGGGTGCCCGCGTTCTTCATCACGACGAGCAGGTCGGCCGCACCGGGGTTGTAGTCGAGCGCCTTGTTCATGGTTGTGAACGTCCCGGCGGCCGGCCGCGCGCCGGTGTTCGGGTTCTGCGTCGAGTCGAGCGAGGCCGTGATCGAGTCCATCTTCATCACGTCGACCATGACGCTCTTCATGTCCGCGCCCGTCGTCGTGCAGTTCCCCGTCCGCGTGACGGTCACCGTGATGTTCGACCGCCCGCCGGAATCGTCGGCCTTGAAGGTCGTCATGGCGGCCGCGGGATCCATGATCGTGCCGCCGCGGTCGACGCTCCAGGCGATGACGTCGTTGCAGCCTCCGCCATAGCCGCCCCCGCCCTGCGGAGGAGGTGAGACCGACACCGAGAGCATCGTCATGCCCTTCGGACAGAGGACGGCGTCGGCGGCCGATGGCGTCGCGGTGACGTCCTTCGCGACCACCACCCCGCTGCGCTGGACGTGCGCGATCACGTTCCCGCTCAGGTCCATGATCTCGACCGACACCGCGAGCTTCACGCGGATCGCGAACACCCCGCCGATGTGCGCCGAGTTGCCGCCGTCGTTCGCGTCGACGATCTGCACGAAGCGGATCGGGTCGTGGCCCGCGAGGTCGATCGACGCGGTGCCGCAGAAGCGGCCGAGCGAGTCGAAGGGGCCGGCGGACGAGGCGCTCACCAGCACGTCGTAGCAGTCCTCGCCGTCGCTCGTGTCCTCGAAGACCTGGAAGTCGTTCCCGGGACCGTCCTCGACGGTCGAGCCGAGGCGGAGCGTGATCGAGCCGCCGGGGCCGAGGTCCGTGAAGTTGGCGTCGCTCTCGCCGAGGGCGAACGACGGATCGGTGGCCATCGACGACGCGATCACCTCCTCGGCGAAGGGCGATGTGTTGGGCGGCGTCTCGGAGAAGAACGACACGGCGTTGCTCGCCTGCCCTGCGACGGTCACCCGCGCGTCGCCCGAGGGTGTGCCGATCGGCAGGGCGACGCTGATCGCCTGCTCGCCCGGGCTGCCGCTCACCACGTCGAGCGTGAAGTCCGTCCGGACCCCGCCCCCGACCTCGAGCCGGATGTTCACTGGATCGCTCCCGAAGTTCCGGCCGGCGACGATCAGGGTCACCGGGTCGCCGAACGTGAAGCGGTCCGGCGTGACGAAATCGATGACCGGCGGCACCAGGTTCGGGCTCGGCAGCGGCACGGGGTCGAGCGTGATCGCGCCGAGGATCGTGCTCACGAGGTCGAGGCTGTCGCCGGTCGCGGCGAAGATCGGCACCGTGAAGCTGCCGTCGGCAGCGACCGTCGTCGTGTCGAAGTTCTGGCCCGACGTGAGGTCCCGGATCCGGACGCGGCTGCTCTGCGGATCCACCGCGCCCGGCGCGCCGACCGCGAGGAGGGTCCCGGCGGGGCCGGGCTGGTAGCTCACGTGCGTCGCGTCAGGGAGGCGGATCGTGAAGTTCGGGTGGAGCGGGATCGGATCGGTCCGCGCGCGGCCGCCGAACAGCGAGGTGACGAGCTGGTAGCCGTCGCTGTCGAGTCCCGTGAGCGGGAGCGAGAAGCTCCCGTCGGTGGCCGCCGTCCTCCGGAAGACGGCACCGCTCGTGAGGTTCGTGATCTCGACCAGGCTGCCGCCCTGCACGCCGCCCGGCATGCCGTTCGCCGTCACGCCCGCGGAGGAGAGGTCGAGGCTGATGCGCCGCGGATCGGGGAGCTGCATCACGAAGGTGGGCACGCTCTGCGTGACGGGGACCAGCGCGAGCCCCGACGCGTCGTGGAGGCCGGCGCCGAGAGCCACCTGGAGCGCGCTGTTGAGCGCGTAGCGAACGCCGGCGGCCGGGGTAAAGACCGCGGCCACGCCGTTCCCCGTCGCCGCGAGCGTGCCGGTGACGACAGCGTTGCTCGCGTCCCGCACCTGCACGTTGGCGAGCGTCAGCGTGGTGGCGTCCATCTTCTCGGAGAAGACGAGCTCGATCGGGCTGTCCTGGAGGAGCGTCCCGGCCCGATCCTGCGGCCCGACGGAGACGAGCGTCGGCGGCGTCGTGTCGGACGCGGCGATCGGGACCTCGAGCACGCCGCGCCGGGTCTGCGAGTCGAGGACGTAGGCCGTCTTCCCGCTCGGGTGGACGAGGACCTGCGGCGGCAGGTCGACCGTCGCCCACACGTCGACCACCGCGCGGGTCGTGAGGTCGATGACGCTCACCGTGTCGTCCTGCTGCTCCGTGACGAAGAGCCGGTGCCCGTCGGGCGTCACGGCGACGGAGGTCGGCCCGCCGCCGACGGGGACGAGGGCGAGCACCTCGTTCCCGGGTGTCCCGTCCTCGGCGGCCGCGGCGTCGAGGATGCGGACGACGTTCGCCGTGCCGTCGGCGACGTAGAGCTGCGTGCCGTCGGGGCTGACGGCGACGTCGACCGGCGTGCCGTTGAGCGGGACCGTGCGCAGCACGGTCCGTCCCGCGACGTCGATCACGCCGAGACTCGCCCGCGTCCGGCTGACGACGTAGGCGCGCGTCCCGGCGCGGTTGACGGCGATCGCGGCGGGGTCGGCGTCGACCGAGATCGGCGCCCCGAGACGGTTCGTGAACGTGTCGAGCGGATACACCGCATCGGGCTGGAGGTCGCCCTCGACGCCGTCGAGCGAGCTCGCGATGAGCGCGAGGTCCCCGTCGGGCGTGACCACGACACGGCGCGGAGTGCCGACGCCCGCGATCAGGAGCCCCGGCTCCTCGATCCCGAGCGTGAAGTCGCGGAGACGGTTCGTGAACGCGAGGTACGCCTTGAAGCCGTCGGGCGTGACGGTCAGGTCCGCGAGCGTACCGCTGTCCTGGACGAGCGAGGTCTGCTCGAGGCTCGCGGTGTCGAGGATCGAGAAGTCGCCGAGCAGGCTCTGGTCGACGAGGAGCTGGTCGCCCGACGGTGTGAGCGCCATCCGCCGGACCACCTGGCCGAGGCCCGTGAACCGGCCGGTCCACGCCCAGGAGATGTTGGCGCGCGTCGCGAGCGAGAAGTCACACTGCGCCTTCGCGCCCGTGAAGGGGAGCCGTGCGGTCACCGTCTGGGGCGACCCGTGCGCGAAGAGGGCGGCACCCGTGGTCTGGCCGCCGCCGAGCGGACCCGCGATCAGGTAGTGGCCGTCGGGGCGCGTGAGATCGGTGAACGGCGAGCTGTCGAGCGTCATGTGGACCGCCTCGACCGGACCGCGGGTGCCGGTGACCGTGCCGAAGAGGAACGCCTGCGGAGTATTGGTGGCGAGGTAGGCGTAGCGCCCGCCCGAGCGCACGCCGGGGTACGCTGCGTCCGTGAGCGGGAAGAGCACGCCGCCCGCGGCGAGCGCCGGCGCGACGACGCGGAGCTCGGTCGACGTGGGGAGGTCGATCGCCTGCGCGAGAACGAGCTGGCTCCCCGCCGGCACCGGCCCCACGGTGGAGGCGAGGACCTGGAGCGGCGTCGTGGCGGTCTCGTCGGCGAGGCCGAGGCCGAAGCCGCCGACGAACGTGAAGCCCGCCGGCACCGCGGTGCCGAGCGCCCCCGCGCCCATCGCGGTGAGCGTCGGCGTCACGCCAGCCGGCACGGCCGCGGGGTTGGCGATGGCGGGGAGCGTGAGGCCGGTGCCGACACCGATCGCCGTGTTGGCGCTCGGGTGCAACGCGGCGTCCGTGTCGACGATCGTGAGGCTGTCGCCCGCTCGGCCGGAGATGTCCGCACGGAAGCTGCCGTCGTCGGACGCCTGCACCGTGACGGTCGTGCCGCGCGTGTTGTCGGTCACCGTCACCTGGCTGCCCGCCTCGACGGAGCCCGGCAGACCGACCACCGTGGCGGCGTTCCCGCCCACGCCGACGAACACGATGCGGCTCCCGTCCGGCGCGGCGGGCGGGGTGACGTCCTGCGTGAAGGTGACCGTCGGCTGCGCGCTCAGGTCCTTCCCGCCCTGGATGCGCGCCGTGACGGTCGCCGTCCCGGGGGTGGTCGGGGCACGGAGGAAGGCCGTGTAGGTGCCGTCGTGGTCGTCGAGGGCCGGCGTGGTGATCGTGCCGAGCGTGGTGGAGAGCTCGACCAGGAGGCCGGGGCCGACCCGTTGCGAGGTCTGGTCGAGCGGCTCGACCGTGATGGTCGAGACCGACACGCCGTCGGCCTGGAGCGTGGTGGGATTGGCGGTCACGTGCGAGTTGTCGCCGGACTCGGGGCCCTTGATCGTGGCGAGGAGGGCCGCGACCTGCGTGTCGGCGCCCATGAAGGTCAGCGCCTGGGTGAAGACGTCCCGCAGCCGACGGCCGGCGAGCGTGAGCGTGCGCGTTGCGAGCCGCGCCCGGATGAGCGTGATGAACTGGTCCATCTCGACCGGGCTGAAGTTGTCGATCGGCACGCCCGCGGTGCCGATGAGCTGCATCGCGATGCGCCCGGCGAGGTCGACGTCGACGTTCGCTGCTGGATCGGTGACGAAGCCGCTCACCGAGAACACGGACTGGCTCGGGTCGAAGGGCCCCGGCTGACCGACGCCGTTGTAGGTGAGGTCGCCGATCGCCACGACCACGGTCGTCGCCCCCGGGGCGGCGAAGGCAGGCAGCGTGAGGCTGTACTCGCCCGCGGCGTTCGTCGTGCCGCTCGCGCCCGCGATCGGCGCGACGCAGACCGGGAATCCGCAACCGGAGAAGGACAGCGTGCCGAGGTCGACGTCGACGTTCGCGAGGGGCGTCGCACCGCTCGCGGACGGGACCGTCAGCCGCCCGCGGATCACGACGGGCGGCGCCCCCGTGCCCGGCGACTGCGCCGCCATCAGGAACGTCTGGTAGGCGACGGTGTCGAGGTAATCCTTCGGGCCGTCGGCGTCGAAGAAGACGTCGTCGGCGATCGGCTGGAGGCCGTCGATCGGGTCGAGGCCGAAGAAGTTGTCCTCGGTGGTCGCGGGGCGAAGCGCCTCCTCGATCGCGGTCCGCTCGGCCGGCGTGAAGTTGCTCGCCGGGAAGGGCGCCGGGTTCCCGAGGAGCTGGTCGTTCGCCGCGATCATCGCCACGAGCGAGCTCGAGACGGAGTCCACGGTGACGGACCGGGTGATGTCGTTCACCATCGCGAAGGTCGGCGGATCGGAGACGGTCACGACGGCCAGGTTCGGGTCGGCGACGAAGCCCGCGGGCAGCAGGATCTGGAAACTCCCGTCCGCGCCGGTCGTCGCCTGGAGCAGGTGCCCGCCGGCGAACACCTGGGAGAAGGTGACGGGATAGTTCGGGTCCGCGGCGTTCGTGATGATCGTCGCGATGTCGAGCTCGACCATCGCCCCCGCGACGGGCACGAACCCGCTTCCGGGCCGCGCCGTCCGGAGAACGCCCCGCACCGCCGGTATGCTCACCGGGAACGGCACCGTGCACGCCGCCACGCTCGCGTTCCCTGCCGCATCGATCACCGTGATGCAGACGATCTGGTTCGAGAGGACGCCGACGCTCGCCGAGAAACTCCCGTCGGAGCCGGCCGGCGTGTTCACCGCCGGGGCGAGCGTGGTCACGTTCTGCAGCCGCACCGTGGACGACGGCTCGACCGCGCCGGCGCCGCCGGTCACGCGCGAGCTGCCGGCCGCGGGCGTCGCGAACGTCACGCGGGAGAGGTCGGCCTGCGCCGGCGGCGTCCGGTCCGCGGTCAGCGTGAGCGTGGGCGCGGTCGTGAGCGGCGTGCCGTTGGCCGTCGCGTGGAAGGTCGCGATCCCCGGCGTGGTGGGTGGCGTGTAGACCGCGGTGTAGGAGCCGTCGCCCCCGTCGACGACCGGGCCGACCGTCCCGCGGTCCGCCGCGACGGCGACGGTCTGGCTCGGGCCGAGGTCGATCCCGAGCGCGTTCCGCGGGACGACGGTCACGGTGGCGCGCGCGATCACGCTCGCCTCGATGCTCGCCGGCGAGACGCTCACGTTCGACGCCGCCGCGTCCACGACGCCCGACGCGAAGCGGACGGTCGCGGTGTCCGCGAAGAGCGCCCCACCCGCCTGCCGGGCGGAGACGGTCGCGATGCCGGGCGTGGCGGTGGCGGTGAGGATCGCCACGTAGGTGCCGTCACCCTCGTCGACGACCGACCCGAGCGTCCCGAGCGTCGTCGCCACCTGGATCGTGAGGCCCGCGCCCACGAGATTGCCGGCGCCGTCGCGCGGCGTGACCGTGACCCGGGACGTCGACACGCCGTCGCTCGGGATGAGGGCCGGCGTCGCGTCGACCGTCGACCGTGCGAGGTCGGGCGGCGCCGCGCCGAAGTTCGCCTCGACGTCGACGTCGTCCCGGCCCGGCTCGCCGTCGGCCGTGGTCGCGAGCGCGGTCAGGTCGAAGTGCGTGCCCCGCGCCACGGCGGGCACGAGCCCCGCGGGGACGATGGCAGTGAACTGACCGTCGGCAATCGTCGCATCGATCGGGCCCGCGCCGTTCACGAGCACCTGCACGGCCGTCACCTCGGGCAGCACGACGCCCGTCACCGTCCCGAGCAGCGCGACGCGCGCGCCGTCCGCCGGCGTCGTGATCGCGACGCGTCCCTGCGTGATGTCGACCTGCAGCAGGTACGCGACCAGGTCGTCCAGCTGCGCCGAGGTGAGCTGGGAGGTGACCCCGTGGCTGTTCGTGGGATTCGCCGTGGTGAGGACGTCGCGCAGCGTCTTCGCGCGGCCGTCGTGCAGGTAGGGCGCGCTCGCCCACACGCCCTGGAGGAAGCTCGTCTCGAAGTGTCCCGCGGGCCGTACGGTGCCGCCCGCGATGCCGTCCTGGTCGCGCGTCTTGTCGGTCTCGTCCTGGGTGCCCGTGCCCTGCGCGAAGATGCCGACGTCGTGGAGGAACGGGTTGGCGAGGTCGTCGTGCCCGGTGGAGTCGGTCAGGAACGCGCCCGCGTGGCAGGTCGCGCAGCCAGCCGTCGCAAAGAGCCGGCGGCCCCGGCGGGCGGCCGCGGTGCGGCTGAGATCGGGGTTCAGGAACGGGTTCTCGAGGAACCGGATGTCCGTGTTGACGAAGTCGGCGAGGTCGTTCAGCTGGTCGTCCGTCAGGCCCGTGCCGTTCTGGAGGCGCGTGAACGTGAAGCGGAAGTCCTGCACGTTCTGCCGGTCGCCGTTGTGGTGGAGGAGGCCCGTGTGGGCGGTCGTCCCGGCGAGGCTGAGCGTCTGGCGCGGGCCGTTGGTGAAGAACCACGTCTGGCCGTCCTCGCGGCCGTCGAAGTGACAGGCCTCGCAGCCGAAGAACCGATCCTGCGCGACCTCCGGCGGTGCCGAGGTGAAGAAGAGGCGGCGGCCGTTGTCGATGTTCGGCGGGAGCGGGTTGGTGCTCGTGGCGACGGACCGGAGGAGCTGGATCCCGACGAGGTCGACGACCGACACGGCGGGCGTGAGGCGGTTGAAGACCCACGCGCGCGTGCCGTCGGAGCTGACGACGATCCCGCGTGGGTTGTCGCCGACGTCGCGCACGAGCCCGACCTCCTGGCGGTTCCCCGTGTTCACCACCGTCAGGTCGTTGCTGGCCGCCGAGACGACGTACGCGCGCGACCCGTCGGGCGAGAAGGCGACGGCCTCGGGGTTGCTCACGACGGTCGCGAGGCCCGCGAAGAGCGTGAGGCGCCCGGTCTGCGTGTTGGTCGTGGTGTCGAGCACGCCGACCGCGGGGAAGATCGACGTGTTGAAGAGCGTCTCGACGAAGTTGCCGCTGTTGGAGAGGATGTGCGGGAACCACGCCTCGGGCCGCACCGGGTTGATCGTGATGCCCTTCATCCGGTTCGGCTTGCCGGCCGGTTCGGTCGTGTTGAGCGGGTCGAACGGTATCTCGGCGAGCGGCACGCTCGAGACGGCGAGCGTGGTCGCGTCGATCACCGAGAGCTGCCCTCCCGTGAGATGCGTCACGTACACGGTCTGCGAATCGGCCGAGACCGCGAGACCCTGCGGCTTGGCCGGCACCGCGACCTGGCTCGCGACGGTCTCGGTGTGGAGGTCGATCACGGTCACGGTCGCCGACGCGAGGTTCGAGACGTAGGCGCGGTCGCCGCGGAAGTTGACGACGATCCCGAACGGCTCGAAGCCGACCGGGATCGAACCGACGACCGCGAGCGCCTGCGTGTCGATCACCGAGACGTCGGCGTCGCGGGCGTTCGTCACGTACGCGCGGTGCCCGTCGCGCGAGAACGCGACGCCGGCCGGCTCGCGCCCGACGGGGACCTCGCCCACCACCGTGTCGGTCGTGGTCTCGAGGAAGGTGACGCTGTCGCTGTCGGGGTTGATGACGGCCACCGTCCCGCCGTCGCGGCTGAGCGCGATCGGCCCGCTGTTCGCCGGCAGGCGGACCGGGAAGGGCGTCTGCAGGCTCGGGTCGGCGTGCTGGCGGATCAGCTGTGCGTCCGCCACGTCGACGTCGCCGTCGCCGTCCACGTCCGCGGCGGCGAGCTGCGCGGGCGTGAGGGTGCGCGTCCCGACGATCGCCTGGAGGACCTGATCCGCGTCGACGGACGTGACCTGGGAGTCGCCGTCCACGTCGCCGAGGAGGGCGACCGCCACGCGGACGAGCACGAGCGAGAGGACGACCCCCAGGACGGGGACGAGCCAGCGGTGCCCGCGCCGCCTCATGGGAAGACGAGTCCCTTCTTCGTCGACCGGAGCCCGACCGTCCCGCGGGAGCAGCGCGCCCCGGCGCCGACCACGACCGTGAGCTCGGGCTGGCGGTAGCGCGCGAGGTCGAATCCGCGTCCGGCGGCCGAGAAGCGGACGAGGCCGCTCTTCATCACGTGGATGTCCGCGGCCGTGAGCCCGCCCTGGCTCCCGCTCGGGTCACGGAACGCGAAGCCGCCCTTGCCCTTCTTCTTCCAGCGGTCGTGGCGCAGCGTCGTGCAGAGCACCTCGCCGCCCGCGGTGTGGAACTGGATCGTCACGTCCTCCGCGAGCGGGTTCAGGCCCGCGAGCCCGCTCTGCGCGAGGACCGCCTTCAGCTTCAGCTTCGCGGTGGCGCCGGTGCCCTTGCCGCTGATCTTGCCCTGCGTCGACTGCATCACGAGCGGCTGCTCGCAGCAGGACGGATCGAGATAGTCGACCAGGCCGTCGCCGTTGTCGTCGAGGCAGTTGCTGCACAGCTCGGGGCCAGGGAGCGTGGTGGTCGTCGGCGGGACCGTGCTGCTCGTGGTCGGGGGCACGGTCGTGGCCGTCGTGGACGATACGGTCGTGCTGGAGGTCCCGACGGACGACGACGTCGTGCTCGTCGTGGTGGTCGTGGTCGCGACCGTCGTGCTGGTGGTGGTCGACGTCGTGGTGGTGAGCGTGGTCGGGACCGTCGGGTCGAAGGCGGTCAGCACCGAGCTGCCGAAGACCCGCACCGGAAGGGGCTGGATGGCCCCGTCGAAGAGGCCGAGCACCGTGATGTCGAGGTCGCTCGGCCCGAGCGAGACGTGCGCCGCGCGGAGCCGCAGCGTCGCGACGCTCACGAGGCCGGTCGGCGAGGTCGTGCCCGCCTGCGCCGCGACGAAGCGCGTCGCACCGCTCGCGAAGGACGCGGGATCGGTGACGGGCGGCGCGCTGAACTCGGCGGTCGTGCCGCCGGTGAGCGAGACGATCGTGACGACCGTCGGGTCGTACTCGAAGCGGAAGTCGTAGGAGCCGAGCACGCCCGTGCCGACGTCCACCGAGACGTCGATCACGAACTCCGAGTCCGGCGGCGGATTGAGGGCCGGGACTCCGACGAAGACGTCGGCGGCGCGGCCCCACCCCGGGAGGAAGACGAGCGCGAGGAGCGTCAGGAGGAGGCGCGTCGACTTCTTCGCTTGGTAGGGCACGATCTCCTTCGCTCGCTAGCAGGCGAGCGGTGAAACCAGGGCGGCGAACCGTACGACGGTCGCCGCGGAGGCGTCAAGCGAAAACGCCCGGAGCGGGGCCGGGGGGACACGCCGTCCCCCCGGCCCCCCGCCCGATCACGGGAAGATCAGCCGGTCCTTCTTCTGCCGCAGGATCACGGTGCCGCGCGAGCACTTGTTCCCGACCCGCACCGTCACGCTCAGGGTCGACTGGTTGTACTTGCTGAGGTCCATGATGTTGCTGAAGGTCCGGAACACGATCGTGCCGTCCTTCTTCACGCGGATCGTCCCGTCCTGGAGGCCCTGGGCGAGGAGCCCGCTGCGGTCCCAGAACTTGCTGTCGCCGTGCATCCGCATCCAGTGCTGATGGGCGACCGTGGCGCAGAGCAGCTCGCCGTTCGCGTTGCGGAACTGGATCGTGGTGTCCTCGCTGAGCGGCGTCTGCTCGCTGATGCCGATCGCTCCGAGCTTGCTGCGGAGACGGAGACGGCCGTGGCCCTTCTTCGCGAGGCCGTTGAACCGGCCGTGGAAGACCTCGAGGGCCGCCGGTTGCGTGCAGCAGGCCGGGTCCTCGTAATCGACGAGGCCGTTGCCGTCGTCGTCGATGCAGTTGCCGCAGATCTCGGGCTGCGCGTTGGTGGTGACGAGCTCGATGCTGCCGCAGAGCGGCCCGAGGAGCTGATCCGCGGAGACCACGGTGGGGGCGATCTCGTCCCCGAGCATCGTCGTGGTCGTGCTCGTCGTCGTGGTGGTGGTCGTGGAGCTCGACGGCTGGATCTTGTGGAAGTCGCAGCAGACCGACTTCGTGCCGTCGCCGTCCGTCAGCGTGAGGTCGATCTCGACGTCGTCGGAACCCTCCGGGAACGGCGTGAAGGCGAGGTCGTCGAAGTCAGGGTTCTTCGGATCGCCGGCCTCGATGCAGCGGACGCCGTCGGTGCCCGGCGGCCGGTGGAGCTTCAGCTTGATCTTGCGCGTGTTCGTGCGCACGAGGCCGCCGAACGGATCGAAGCCGCTCCAGACCTTGGTCACGACGTTCGAGGTGAGCGTCCCGATGCTCGCCTGGATCTGGTCCGTACCCTGCGTGCCGTTGTTGGTGTAGGTGAAGCTCGCCTGCCCGTTGGAGTCCGTCGTGCTCGTGCCGACGATCCCCGCGTCCGGACCGGAGATCACGCGGAACGTGACGGTCGCCCCGGGCGCAGCCGCGCCGCTCTCCGTCGTCGCCGTCGCGGTGACCGTGTGGCTCGTCGTGGCCGGGTTGGTCGCCGTCGCCGGCGAGAGCGTCAGGCGCGAAGGCAGGATGAGCGCCGTCGGGGAGAGGATGATCTCGGCGAGCGCCGTGCTGCCGATCTGATCCGGCGTCTGCGACGAGAAGTTCATGTCCGGATCTTCCCAGCTGCCGCCCATAGGGTCGGTCGGCGTGTTCTCGTGCGCGACGAGGTAGTCGCGGTAGTCCTCGTACCAGTCGTTCGCCGGGAGAGCGCCCGGCCCGGCGGGACGCGTGACGCCTGCGACCGTGCTCACGTTGTAGAGCCGGAAGCCCTTGAACGTGTTGAACATGCCGTAGCCGCAGCCTTTGTTGTCGACCTCCCCGTTGTGACAGTAGAAGTAGCCGCTGTCGGGGTTGTGCTCCCAGCGAGTGCTGATGTAGCCGAGCGCGCCCTGGACGCGCGGATCGGTGCCGGGCACGCCCATGTAGTTGAGGGCCTGGAGAAGGACGCCCGCCTTCGCGACGTTCAGACTCCCGTCGCCGTTGCAGCTCGAATTCGGCGTGTAACAACTCCCGTAGCTGAGAGCCAGCTCGCCGGGGTGGGGGGCGCAGCTCGTCTGCGCGATGACGTTCGCGAGCTCGGTCGCGACGAAGGGCGGCACGACGGCACCGGCAGCCGCTCCGTCGAACAGCGCGAGCACCGCCCAGCCGATTGCCGAGCCGTCCGAGCCTTGGTTGAGGGTGTACTGGAAGCCGCCCTCCTGGCAGGTGACGTTGCCGACGCTCCCGTCGTTCTGACCCCACACGACGGTGTTCACCATGCGCTGGAGGATCTCGGCGTACGTCCTCCCCTCGACGTAGTTCCCGTTCTGCGAGCCCAGCCCGGCGGCGACCGTCCGGTTGGGGGCGCTCGCCGCCGCCGCCGCGACGGCGAAGGTGGCTATCGACGTGCTGTACCCGCTGTAGCCCAGGTTGGCGGCGAGGCCGGTGCAGGGCCTCGGCTCGATCCCGGGACCGACGCACGGGTCGTTCCCCGCCGCGTTGAGCCCGGTCATCTGGAGGTCGAGCTGCTGCGTCGACACCTGGTCGAAGACGTAGTTCAGCGCGCGCTGGACGACGTCCTGGTAGATGTCCTTCGTGGGATCGTTCCCGACGAGGTGCGAATGGTTCTGGAACGCGAGCGCCACGAGCGACGTTCCCGGCAGGGTGTAGCCGGCGAGCGACCAGGAGGTGGTCGGCGTCGAGCTCCGGCTCGCCTGGTTCACGTAGAGCCAGCGGAGCCCGTCCTCGATCGCCATGCTGATCTGCGTGTTGCGGAGGTCGAAGGGATCGGTCGCCGCGGGATCCACGACCGTGATCACCGCCGTCTCGGAATCGGTCGTCATCGCGGTCGCATCCATCACCGTGAGGCGAGCGGTGAACGTCCCCGTGCTCGTGTAGGTGTGGGCCGGGCTGGAGAAGATGTACGTCGGGTCGGTCGCGGTGCCCGCCTGGGGAGCGCTGCCGTCGCCGAAGTCCAGCGAATAGGTGGGGGTGTTCGAGAGGCTCGTGTTGCCCCACACGACCACCGGAACGTTCACGAGCGCGGATCGGTCGGGCATCATGAGCACGCTCGTGCTCGCAGAGGCGAGCGACGCGGTGGCGAGCACCACCGCCATCGCCAGGGTTCGCGACCAGGACATCATCCGGTTCCTCCCACTCTTCATTCGAGACTCACTCCTTCGGCGAGCGGTTCAACTCCCTAGCTGGCTCGCAGGTGGGGGCGGAGCATCGACGATCCGGGGGCTTTCTGTCAATGGAAATCGGAGGTCCGCACGGTCGGAAGTGCTTTGCGGACCTCCGTGGCATCGCGGCCCGGGCCTCGGCGCCCGGGGGGACCCGCCCGGACGCCAACGCGGCGAGGCGGCGGCCGCGGCCGGTGGGGGACGCCCCCTCCTCGCGCGCGACGAGCGCCACGTAGGCGGCGAGGACGAGCAGGACGAGCGCCCGCCGGACGGGCGCCGCGACCGGCGCCGCGGCGAGCGCCGCCGGGGCCCCGTGCTCGGGCCAGGGCTCCACGAGCCCCGCCTCGCGCCACGCCCGGAGCCCGTCGTGGGCGGACCCCTCGGGAACGAGCTCGCGGTCGGCGGAACGCAGCACGTGGCGCACGGCGGCCTCGTCGCCGACCCGCACCGCGACCCGATACACGCCCGGGACGATCGCCGGCACCGTCCCGGCCCAGCGACCCGGCGCCTGCGCCGCGACGTCGAGGGCGAGCGCGCGAGCAGCCGGATCGACCGCCGTCACGTGCGCGAGGCGCTCCGCCGACCAGCCGTCGTCGCCGCCGAGGGCGTCGACCTCGACGGCGAGGCCGCGCGGCCCGTCGTCCACCCGAAGATGGACGCGCGGGTTCCCTGCCGGTCGTGCGAGCCAGCGGGCGAGCCCGCCGGTGAAGCGGGGCCAGCCGGACCAGCGCGGCCACGCCTCCGCCCACGCGCCGAGCCCGCCGGGCAGCACGACGGCCCGTCCCGCACCGTCGTGCGCGGCCGCAAGGAGCGGGTCGCCGCGATCGGACTCGAGATACACGTCCGCGTCCGGGCGCGCACGCGACACCATGTACCCCGCGAGCACCGGCCATCCCGTCCGGGCAGCCTCGAACGGCAGCGGCGTCGCGGGGCGCGGGATGAACGAGCCGACCTCGGCCGGCGCGCGGCGCGTGCCGAGCTCCCGCCGCACGAGCCGCGGCAGGGTCGCCGTCCGGTCGACACGCAGCACGGTTCCTCGTCCGTTCTGCGCGAGGCGCTCGAGCGGCTCGAGCCGCACGTCGCTCCCGACCGCCACCGCGACCACCTCCACGCCGGCCGTCGTGATCGCCTGCTCCACCGGTGCCATGTCCTCGTCGGGCGCGAAGCCGTCGGTCACGAGCACGAGGAGACGCTGCGCCACGTCGGCCCGGGAGAGACGCGCGACCGCGTCGCCGAGCGCGGGCGCCAGGCGCGTCCCGCCCGACGCGGCGGGCAGCGCGAGATCCAGCCGCTCGCGCTCGCCGTGGCGCCCGAGCGGCAGGACCTCGCGCGGCTCGAGCGCGAAGCTCGTCACGCCGACCAGGTCGTCCTCGGGGATCGCCTGCATCGTGTCGGCGAGCGCCCGGCGCGCCAGCTCGAGCCGGCGTCG
>CAZLYE010000110.1:0-8892 GCA_964562865.1 uncultured Binatia bacterium (SeqCode)
GTTCCCCTGAGCCGTCCGCGGTAGCCCCTAAGCAGCGCGCGCCGGTGCGGGCGGCCGCGCGCTGCCCTGACTGGCGTCGGCCGGAACGGTGGCGACCGGGAGGACGATCGTGAAGCGGGTGCCGCGTCCCACCTCGCTCTCGACGCTCACGGTGCCGCCGAGGGCGTTCAGCAGGCGCCGCACGAGGTGGAGCCCGAGGCCCACGCCGCCGCCGCCGGCGCCGGGCACCTGTCGGAACATCTCGAAGATGTACCGGATCGCGTCGGGCGGGATCCCGCAGCCGGTGTCGGCCACCGTGATCGTCAGCTCGCCGGGCGCCGAGAGTGCCGCGCCGAGCGTCACATGCCCGCGCTCCGTGAACTTGCAGGCGTTGTGGACGAGGTTCCGCACGCACGTCTTCAGCTTGCCGGCGTCCGTCTCGACGACGGGCAGCTCCGGCGCGATCGCGAGACGGAGCTCCACCTCCGGGCGGCGCCAGGTGTCGGGGAGCTGCTGGACGATCTCGCGGAGCAGCTTCGGGACGGACACCGACGCGCGCTCGACCGGGAGCCGGCCCGCTTCGAGGCGGTTCAGGTCGAGGAGCGCCGTGATCATCTCGAGGAGCGCGAGCGACTGGCTCTGCGTGCGGCGGAGCGCGTCCGCCTGCGCGGGCGAGATGGGCCCGAGGCCCTCGTCGAGCAGCATCTCGAGGTAGCCGAGCATGACGTTCAGGGGCGAGCGGAGCTCGTGCGACACCGCGCCGGCGAACTCCGACTTCATCGCGCTCGCGAAGCGCACCTCCTCGAGGAGGCGCGCGTTCCGGAGCACGATGGCGGCGTGCTGTGCGATGCCGCTGAGAAAGCCGACCGCCTGCTCGCGCTCCGTGGGCGACAGGGTGCCGAAGCCGGCGGCGAGGAAGCCGCTCAGCACGTCCTCCTGGTAGTGCGCCGCGAGGATCACGGTCGCAGCCGGCCGCCCGCCCGCGAGGAGACCGGGCGTCCGCTCGGCCTCCGCGCCCGTCAGGACGATCACGGACTCGGCGGCGAGCCGCTCGACCGGCGACCAGCCGCGCAGCGGCAGCTCGAGGCGGCCGAGGGTGCCGCCGGCGCCGTCGGCGTCGGTCGCGGCGACGAGCCGGAACGTCGCCCGCTCCGCGTCGACCAGGAAGGTCGCACTCCAGTCCGCCGCGAGCTGCTGGCGCGCGGTCGAGTTGACCCGCGCGAGGAGCTCGGGCGCCTCGAGCGTCGAGCTGAGCGTCCGCGCGACCTCGAGCAGCGCGGCCGACGTCCGCGCCTCGGCGACGAGCCGCCGCCGGCTCTCCTCGAGCCGCTCGGCGAGCCCGGCGAGCGCGGTGTTCTTCCGCTCGAGGTGCGTGCCGTAGAAGAAGCACTGCTGCGCGAGGAGGAAGAAGAGGAACGGGGGCACGAGCGATTCGAGGCTCCCGAGCGTCGCGAACGACAGGCCGCGCTCGACGACGAGCAGGAGCTCGTGTCCGACGGTCGCCGCGGTCGCGATGAGAAGCCCGCTCGGTACCGAGATGAGACTCGCGGGCACGATGACGAGCGTGTAGATCGGCCGGAAGAGCAGCGCCGGCAGGCCGTCGACCGAGATCCCGATCCCTACGGTGATGCCGGCCAGGTCGACGAGGCTCTGGAGGTGGAAGAAGAGCCGCGGTGCGCGCGCGAGCGCCTTCCACTGGAGCCCGATCACCGAGGCGGCGATGAGCCCGACGCAGATCCCGAACACGCGGGGCTCCGAGACCTGCCCGATCCCGAGTGCGTGGAGCCCGAGGGTGAATACGAAGACGCCGGCCGCGGCGCGGAGCCGCGTGAGACAGAGCCACCGGTTGAAGGTGGCGAGGTCGCCGAGCCCGGGTCGCGCCCCCTCGGCGCCGCCGCTGCTCGTGTGGCCGCCCATCCGCCGTGCTCAGCATCGACTGTGCCACCGCCGACGGCACCGTCCCGGCGCGGTGCGGGTCCTGCGTCCACGTCGAGAACGTGCCGTCCCTGGCGCAATTCGGGTCGCTCCGCTCCACGGCGTTTGCTATGGTGCGCCGCGTGACAACACCCAAGAAGACGCGGAGAGGTGGCCGGAGACGCCGGTCGCCCGCCGCGCCCGCCGCCGTCCCCGAGGCCGTCGTCCCCGTCGAGGCGGCCGTCGAGACGCCCCTCGACACGTTCATCGAAGAGCCTCCGATCGTCGCTCCCGCGCCGCCGCTCGCGGAGCCCGAGCCGGTCCCCACGTCGATTCCCGAGCCGGACTTCGCCGCGCGCGTCCCGCCCCCGGAGCCCGACCGCCCGCGGCCGTTGGTGCGCCGCGCGATCTTCTTCGACGTCGAGAACTCGAGCCGGATGGCCGACGTCGAGCGGGTCCTCGGCTTCCTCACCCTCGATCGGTTGAGCCGCGCGACCGACCTGGTGGCGGTCGGCAACTGGCGCGTGATCAACCACGAGACGGCCCGCATGCTCGCGCAGCGCGGCGCGCACCTCGTCCACAGCGCGCCGTCGGCCGGCGTTCGGGACTGGAGCGACCTCCGCATCGCCGTCGCGGCCGGCGTCTGGCTCGCCGGGGCCCGGCCGGGCGATGCCGTCGAGATCATCTCCGACGATCAGGCCTTCGACGCCGTCGGCGACGTGGCAACGAGCCTCGGGGTCGACTTTCGGCGCCTCTCCTACCGCGCGCTCACCGGGGCACCGGCGGAGCCGCTACGGGATGAGCCGGCGCGCGAGTCGCGCTCGCGGCGACGCCGGCGGGGTGGGCGGCGCGGGCGGCGCGAGGCCCCCCCGGCTCCGCTGCCCATCGAGGCCGAGGTGCCGGCGTCCCCGAACGGGGCCGAGCCGGAGGGCGAGGCACACACCGCCCCGCACGACGAGCTGCTCGCCGTCGCCCGCGAGCTGCTCGAGGGCTCGCAGGAACGCGCGATCAGCATCGACGCGCTCTCGAACGCCCTCAAGGCCCGCGGCTTCCGGCGGCCGCCCGGATCCCCGCGTCTGATCACGCGGCTCCGGCGGATCCGGGAGCTCGACGTGAGCCGGTCCGGTACGATCCGGCTCGTCGGTACGCCGTCCGGACCGGCGGAGTCGGCCGCGGAGCCTGCATCGACGGAGGGCGAGCTCCCGCTGGAGCCCGTTCCGGACGAGGCGGGTGAGCAGGCGAGTGTGCCGCGCCCACGGAGACGCCGGCGGCGCGGTGGGCGCCGGCGGCGCGGTCGGGGTGGTGGGCAGGCGGCCGTCGCGTCCCCATAGTCGTACGACGATCCACGCAGTCGTCACGTCGGATGCGCGAGCATCCTCGGGGTCGAAGACGTGGCTCTGCACGATGCGACGCGGCTGCAATCGGGAGCCGCGCAGCGAAAGCCCCGTAAAGCGGGGCGCTCTGTGATCCGTGCGTGACCGCGGCACCGACGGCACGCGCGTTGCTTTGTATGAGCATCGCGCGGCACGGCGCCGCGGCGCGTAACCGGATCGTGACGATCGTCACGATCCTCGCGATGCTCGCGCCGGCCGCCTGGGCCGAGGGCGGTCCCCAGCTCATCCTCCCGCTCGTGACGGCGCTCGCCGTCGCGACGACGGCCGCCCGCGTGCCCCAGAGGGTGGCCACCATGACCGGCCGCCGCCCCGTCCTGAGCCTCCTGCCCGCCCAGCTCCAGATCGAGGACGGGTACGAGATCGACGTGGAGGACTACATAGGGCGCCGGCGCCCCGTCGCCCTCGCCGACGTCGACCGGATCGTGTCGTACGACCTGCTCGACCACCGCCACGACGGCTGGATGACGTCGCTCGTGTACGACGAGGACAGCCGGGGACCCCTCAGCCCGAGGGGGGATATCCTGCGGGTCCTCCTCGACTACCGGTTCTGACCGGGCCGCTCACGCCATCCCGAGGCGTTCCTTGCCCTCGGGGGAGATCATCTGCGGGTTCCAGGGAGGGTCCCAGACGATCTGCACGTCCGCGTCGGTGACGCCGGGGAGGTTGAGGAGCTTCGCGCGCGCGTCTGCCGCGATCGAGGTGCCCATCCCGCAGCCGGGGGCGGTGAGGGTCATCTTGACGTCGACGCGGCGGCCGTCGCCCTCGGGTCCGACCCGCATGTCGTAGACCAGGCCGAGGTCGACGATGTTCACGGGGATCTCCGGGTCGAAGCAGGTTCTGAGCACGGCCCAGACCTGCTGCTCAAGGTCGCCTCCCGTCCCGGCCGTGGCCGGCTCGCCCTCGGGCTCCTTGCCGAGCGCGTCGGCGTCCCTGCCGGCGATGCGAAAGAGCCCGCCGTACGCGGGAACCTGCACCGTGTAGGAGCCGCCGAGCGACTGCGTGATCACAACGTCCCAGCCCTTCTCGAGCGTCACGGTGTGCCCGCCAGGGACCTGGATCGCCTCCACCTCGCGGGTGAGCTCGACTCGTTCCATTGGAGCTGACTCCTCCTGGTTCCGCGGATTCTAGACTCCGCGGCGGGGACGCGCCAGGCGCCGTGTTGACGGGCGGACCGCGGTGGACGGGGCGCGGGGGACCCCCGATCGCCTTCGATTCGGCGCCGACGGGAGCCGCGGCAAGGAACGGCCGCTGCGCTCGGACGCCTCATAGGCGGCGATCGGGGGTCCCCCGCGCCCCACGCCCCGTACGACCAGCCGGACGCCGTCAGCGCACTGCCTCGTACTCGGCCGGGGGGTGGTGCCAGCCGCGGAGCCAGGCGAGGTTGGTGCGGAGGTAGCCGAGGCGTTCGAAGCGGCGCATCGAGGTGAAGGCGGTCGCCTGGGCGAGGTAGATGCGGCGGGCACGCAGGCGGCGGAAGCGCGCGTTCAGGTCGTTGTCCTCGCCGGCCACGAGGCGTTCGTCGAAGCCGCCGCTCCGCTCGAAGAGGGACCGGGTGCAGAAGAGCACCCCGAGCGACGTCCCCGCCGCCCGATGGCCCCAGGCGAGGAGCGTGGTCGCGACGATCGCGCGGAGGGTCGCTCGCTCCGGGCGGATCCGGCACGTGCCGTAGTCCGCCCGTTCCGGGATGCTTGCCCCGATCGCGTCCAGCGTCCCTGCTGCGAGGGCCGTGTCGGCGTCGAGGAAGAGGAGGACGTCGCCGGCACTCGCGCGGGCCCCCACGTTCCGGGCGTGGGAGACGCCGCGGACCGGCGTCTCGATGACGCGCGCGCCGTGAGCGCGCGCGACGGCGGCGGTGGCGTCGGTGCAGGCGTTCGCGACGACGATCGTCTCCGTCGGCAGCGAGGCGGTGCGGAGGGAGCGGAGCGGGCCGGCGACCCAGCGCTCCTCCTCGTACGCCGGGATGACGACGGAGATCACGCGAGGATCTCCTCGAGCACGCGGGCGACGGGATCCCCGTCGGCGGGCACGAGCCCGGCGAGGCCGGGACGCATGGCGGCGGCCGCGACGTCGTGGACCAGGTCCAGCCGGTGCTCCGCGACCGCGAGCGTGCGCCCGCGGCGGGCGAGGCGTGCCGCGAGGTACTCCTGCTCGGTCTGCCCCGGCATCGGGATGAGGGCGGCACGCGCTCCCACGCGGGCCACGTCCATCACGGTCGTGTACCCCGAGCGGCCGACGATCACGCGCGCGGCGCTGAAGAGCGCGTCGCGCTCGGGCTTCGTGGCGTGCGGTCGGGCCTCGACGCCCGCGAGCGGCCACGGCGCGTCCCGTCCGGGGAGCCCGCGGAGGACGACCGTACGCCCCTGGAGGCGTGCCAGCCCGGGGAGCAGGCGCTCCTCCAGCCGCGACCGGCTCGGCTCGGGTCCGCCGAGGACGACGAGCGTGTCGACGTCGTGAGCCACCGGGCGTGGCGTCACGTCGGACAGCGGGCCGACGTAGCGCAGCTCGTCGGGCGCCCAGCACCGGAGCCCGTGCGCGAGGCGGCCGGAGAGACCGCCGCCCTGTGCCACGTCGGGCACGAGGATGCGGCGGAAGCGGCCGTGGATCGCACGCCAGGTGACGGCCTCGGTCAGCCGCTCCGCCGCGCGCAGCGCGCGCGGCGCGAGCTGCCTCAGGTGGTGCGAGATGAAGAAGGACGGCACCCGCCGCGACGACACGCCCCAGCGGCTGTCCGAGACGACGCGGTCGACCCGCTCGGCCGCGACGAGCGCCTCCGTCTCGGCGTGCTCGGCACGCATGGCGCGCACGAGCGCCGGCCCGCGGACGAAGAACCGGAGCGCCAGCGCACGCCCGAAGATGCCCGGATACGGGACGGCCCGGACCACGCGTACGCGGGCGCCCGCGAGCTCCGCCTCGAGGAGCGCCAGCGCCGGGCCCTCGGCGTAGAGGATCACGTCGTGGTCGGCCACGAGACGCCGCAGGACGGGGAGCGAGCGCGTCGCGTGGCCGAGCCCCCAGCCGCAGACGGCGTAGAGGATCCTCACCTCCGACCGTATATCGGGGTGCGCCCGTGCGGCGCACCCGACCCGGAGAGGGGACGAAGGCTCACCAGTTTTCCTTCGGCCGTCTCACGCCTCCATGTTATACGGCCGCGCGGTGTCCGATCTCGTCACCGCGCTCCGTCGCCCGATCGCTCCGCGCGTCACGTCGCCCGTCGAGAGGATGCTCCTCGCGCTCGGCGCGCGCTTCGACGACTTCATGGTCAACCTCTGGATGCGCAGCGACGCGCGCGCCGAGGGCGTCGACCCGGCGCTGCGCGAGTATCTCGCGCGCGCGCACGCGTTCTACAGCAACCCGGTCTTCCTCTCCGACCCGGAGACGTTCTTCGCGCCGCCCGAGGCACCGGCGACCGTCGGCGAGACCCACCTCCGCAACCTCCGCGGGGGCGACTGCGTCGACCTCGCGTTCGCGAGCGACTTCACGCCGGTCTACGCAGCCGCGCGCGAGGACTTCGCGCGGTTCCCCGAGAACCACGTCGTGCGGGCGCGCTGGTGGCGGCACGCGCGACGGGGACGCCCGACCGTCGTCTGTCTCCACGGCTACGCGAGCGGCATCCCGGCGGTCGACGCGCTCGCCTTCGGCGCGCGCCGGCTCTACCGCACCGGGTTCGACGTGCTCCTCTACACGCTGCCGTTCCACGGTGCGCGCCGTCCGCGCGGGGCCAGGAAGTCCGGCGAGGGCTTCTTCGGGCCCGACATGGCACGGACGAACGAGGCGTTCGCGCAGACGATCTTCGACGTGCGCGCGCTCATGCGGCACGTCGAGCGCGCCGGGGGCGGCCCGATCGGCGTGTTCGGCATGAGCCTCGGCGCCTACGCGACCGCGCTCCTCGCGACGCTCGAATCGACGCTCGCGTTCGCGATCGCGATGATCCCGGTCGTGTCGCTGACGGATCTCGTCTGGGGCGAGCCGCTGCATCGCTTCCGCCGCGAGGAGGCGGAGGCGCACGGGATCACGCTCGCGCGCTTTCGCGAGCTCTGGCAGGTGCACGCGCCACTGCTCCGCCGGCCGGTCGTGCCGCGCGAGCGGCGCTTCGTGATCGGGGCGCTCGGCGACCGCATCTGCCCTCCGGCGCACGCCCACGCGCTGTGGGACCACTGGGAGCGCCCGCGCGTCCACTGGTACCCCGGCGGTCATCTGGCCCAGTTCCGGCGCGGTCGCGCGCTCTCCGAGACCCGCGGCTTCCTCGCCGGGCTCGGGCTCTCTTGACCGCCGCACGCGCGCGCGCGATAGCGTCGCCCCGCATGTCGGCCCGCCGCTTCCCCGAGGGCTTCGTCTGGGGCACCGCGACCGCGGCACACCAGGTCGAGGGTGGGAACTGGAACAACGACTGGTGGGCGTGGGAGCACGACCCGGATGCGCCCTGCCAGGAGCCGAGCGGCGACGCCTGCGACCACTGGAACCGCTGGCGCGACGACGTCCGGCTGTGCGCGGACCTCGGCTTCAACGCGTACCGCTTCTCGCTCGAGTGGAGCCGCATCGAGCCCGAGGACGGCGAGTTCTCGCGCGTCGCGCTCGATCACTACCGCCGGATGTGCGCCGGCTGCCGGGAACGCGGGCTCGCGCCGATCGTGACCTTCCACCACTTCACGACGCCGCGCTGGGTGACGGCGCGCGGAGGCTGGACTGCTCCCGAGACCGCCGACCGCTTCGCACGCTTCTGCGAGCGCGCGACGGCCCACCTGGGCGACGTGATGGCCCGCGTCTGCACGCTGAACGAGCCGAACATCGTCGCGACGATGGGCTACCTCTACGGGCTCTTCCCACCGGGCAGGCGCGATGCGGACCTCCGGCGCCGCGTGAACGACGTCCTGATCGACGCCCACCGGAAGGCCGTCGTGGCGATCCACGCCGGCCCCGGCGCCGCGCCGGTCGGGCTCACGCTCGCGATGTCGGACTACCAGGCGGTGGACGGCGGCGAGGCCACGCGCGACCGCTACCGTCGCGACATGGAGGACGTCTTCCTCGAGGCCGCACGCGGCGACGACTTCGTCGGCGTGCAGTGCTACTCGCGGACGCGGATCGGTCCCGACGGCCAGCTCGAGCCCGAGTACGGCGTCCGCACGACGCAGATGGGCTACGAGTTCTGGCCCGAGGCGCTCGAGGCGACGATCCGCCGCGCCTGGGACGTGACGCGGCACGTCCCCGTCCTCGTCACCGAGAACGGCATCGGGACGGAGGACGACCGGGAGCGGATCGAGTACGTCGAGCGCGCGCTGCCGGGCGTGCTCGCATGCCTCGCCGACCGCATCGACGTGCGCGGCTACGTCTACTGGAGCCTGCTCGACAACTTCGAGTGGATCTTCGGCTACCGGCCGACGTTCGGTCTGGTCGCCGTCGATCGCGTGACGCAGAAGCGGACCCCGAAGCCGAGCGCTGCGTGGCTCGGCGCGATCGCCCGCCGGAACGGCCTGTAGCCCGCGGGCGGCGTCCCGGGGACGCGGCCGGGGGCGCGGGGGACCCCTGCTCGGCTTCGGTTCGCGCGCGTTGAGTGCCGGTACTCGTCACGAGCGGTCGCTCGCGCGCTCACCGGCGCCGCTCAGGGGTC
>CAZLYE010000111.1:0-7079 GCA_964562865.1 uncultured Binatia bacterium (SeqCode)
CCTCGAGGTACTTGAAAGCTAGTTGACACCGCTGGCGGTTTCGTCTACTCTTCGCCTACCGTGACCGAAGCCGTACCGGCCGAGCTGCTCGTCCCGCCGTCGCCCCGCGAGCGGCGCCACCTCGACCGGGACGCGTCTGCGGCGGTCCTCGACGGTCTCCTCGGCCGCCAGGAGGCGCTCTGCCGCCGCGTCCTCGGCCGCCTCGCCCGTCCGTTCCTCGAGCGCCGCGCCCATCAACGCCTCGGCTTCGCCCGGCTCGATGACTGGGCGCGCGAGCGCCTCGGCCTCTCCGGCCGCGAGCTCCAGGAGCTCGCTCGCGTGACGAAGCGGCTCGCGGAGTTGCCCACCGTCGCCGCCGCCTTCGCCGAGGGGGCGCTCTCGTGGAGCCACGTCCGCCTCCTCGCCTCCGTCGCCACGCCGGACACGGAGGCCGCGTGGCTCGCGCACGCGCAGGCCGGCACGGTCAGGTCGCTCGACGCCGCGATCGCCTCCGCGCGAGGCGCCGCACCCGACCCCGACGACGACCTCGTGGACGGCGAGCCCGCCGCGCGCGTCCGCATCCGTTGTCCCCGCCGCGTCCGACGGCTCTGGCGGCACGCCACCGAGCTCGCGAGCCAGCATGTCCGGCACCCGCCTTCCCGCGTGGCGCGCCGCCGAGGCCGTCGCGGCCGAGGGCAGCGCGAGCGAGGCGGCCGACGTCCTGCTCGAGCCCGCCGTGGCGCACGCCTGCCAGACGCCGCCTCCGGGCGTGCCCTCGTGGGAGGCGATCGCCGAATCGATTCCCGAGGACGTCGAGAAGCTCACGTTCCACGCCGAGTACGTCGACTCCTTCCAGCTCGACGCCCGCCTCCGCGCCGCCGTCCCCGCCCTCCAGCGCATCGACTTCCAGACCGGCCGCCTCCTCCGGCTCGTCGCCGAGATGCGCCTCCACCGCGCCTTCGGCTGCCCCACGTTCCCCGACTACGTCCGCGAGCGCCTCGGCTTCTCCCTTCGCCGGGCGCGCGCGCTCGTCTCACTCGATCGCCGGCTCGCCACGCTCCCCGTTCTCGCCAGCGCCTACCGCGACGGCCGGCTGTCGCTCGCCCGCGCTCTCGTTCTCCTCCCCGTCCTCCACCCGGCCACCGAGGCCGAATGGGTCGAGCGCGCGCAGGAGGTCACCGTCCGCCGCCTGGGAGATCTCGTCGACTGGGCACTCGAGGTCGCCGAGCCCGACCATCCGCTCCCACCCCCGCCGGCCGAGGCGACGCTCGTCCTCCCCGACCTCGATCCGGTGCAGATGTGTGCGCGCGGCTGCGATGCCGAGGTTGCGTTCGCCGGGCCGGCTTCCGTCGTCGCGCTCTTCCGCGCCGCGGTCCGGGCGTTCACCCCGCGCGGCGCGCCGCCCTGGCAGGGCCTCGAGCGGCTCCTCCGCCACGCGATCGCCGAGTGGAGCGCACGCCCCCGCCACCGCGACCCGATCTTCGAGCGCGACGGCTGGCGCTGCGCGGTGCCGGCCTGCACCGCGCGATCGAGCCTTCACGACCACCACGTCCTCTACCGGCGCGGCGGGGGCAACCACGTCGACAACCGCGTCGCCATCTGCGCCGCGCACCACCTGAACGGGATCCACCGCTTCCGCATCCGCGTCGGCGGCGTCGCGCCCCACGACCTCACGTGGGAGATCGGGCTCCGCACCGCCCGGCCACCGCTCCTCCGCACGCACGGCGACCGCTACCTGGAGGCGTCGTGATCAGAACGCGTACCGGACCTGCACCCTGAACGCGAATCCGTCCTGCGCGATGCGGTCCTGGCGGAGCTGCGGCCCCGCCGGGTCCGGGTACGTTCGATCGAGCAGGTTGTAGAGCCCGGCCGTGAGCCCGAGGTTCCGGATCGGCGTCGCGTACGTCAGGCTCAGGTTCAGGATCGGCGAGGTCTCGACGTGTCGGCCGTCCCGCGTCCGCCGCGGGCCGACGATCAGGAACTCGGGTCCGCCGTCCACCCCGCACGCCAACGGGAAGAGCACCCGCGCGTGGCCGAGGGGCTTCGGCGAGCTGGCGAGGAGCCGCGCGCGGTCGTCCCGGACCTCCTGCGGGCCGTACGCCGATCGCGCGAGGACGCCCTGCGGCAGCGGCACCCGCACCTCCGCGTCCACGCCGTTGACCTCCGCCGACCCGACGCTCCGATACTGGAGCGCCGTCGCCGCGCCGACCAGGGGCTCCTCGAAGAGCACCAGCTCGAGCTTCGGCCGCGCCGCCGCGGCCGCCCAGCTCGCGAAGAGCAGGAGCACCAACGCGGCGACTGAGCCGGAACGCAGCACGCTCCCACGTAGCAACCGCGATGCCGTCCGCCCTGCGCTGCCCGGCCGGGTCGACGCCCCCGGCCGAGCCAGGAATCTGACCGACAGCCGCGGCGACGACGTGTCGCCCGGTCCCCTCCGCCTTCTCCCCCGCGGCTCCCGTCGCCCGAGCCGCCCCCGTCACCCCGGGGGACGGCCCGTCAATGTACTGACCGATCCCCGCCGAGCGCCGCCAGGTCGATCCCGTAGAGCTCCGCGACGTTCCCCGACAGGATCGCCCGCCGCTGCTCCTCGGTGAGCTCCCCCGCGTGCTCCGCCAGCAGCTCCTGCGACCACGGCCAGGTCGAGTCGCTGTGCGGGAAGTCGTTCGCCCACATGAGCCGGTGCCAGTTCATGAGATTCGCCGTCCGGAACGCCACCCAGTCATCCTGGAACGTCGTGTAGATGTTCTCGGCGAAGTACTCCGACGGCAGCTTCGAGAGCTTCTGCCCCGGCGGCAGCCAGTTCCGGTGCCGCTTGAAGGCGTGGTCCATGCGGTACATGAAGTGCGGCACCCACCCGGCGTCCGCCTCGACGCACACGATGCGGAGCCGCGGATGGCGCTCGAACACGCCACCCAGCACGAGCATCCCCATGATGTCCTGGCAGCCGCGGATCACCGACAGGAAGGCATTCATGCGCGGGCCGCGCGTCGGGGCCCCGTCGCGCGTCGTCAGGATGTGGAAGGAGAGCGGGAGGCGGAGCGCGATCGCCGCCTCCCAGAAGTCGTCGTACGCGGGGGAGTCGTAGTCCTCGACGCCCGGGTGGCCGGGCAGCATGACGCCGCGGAGGCCGGTCGCCGCGATCGCCTCGAGGTCGCGGATCCCCTCGGCCGGCGTCCGCATCGCGGTCTGCCCGACCCCGAGCAGCCGGTCGGGGTGCGCGCTGCAGTACTGCGTCATCCACCGGTTGTACGCGTCGCAGCACGCCTTCTTGTAGTCGAGGTCGCGGTGGTTGCAGACCGCCATGCCGACGGTCGGGTAGATCACCTCCGCCGCCACCCCGTCGCGCGCCTGGTCGGCGAGCCGCGCCTCGGGATCCCAGCCGCCGCGGTGCAGGTCCTCGAAGCGCGTCCCCATCAGGCGGATCTGCTCCGCCGGCTTCCCCGCCGCGGCGACGATGCCGAGCGGGATCGGGATCTTGAGCCCCTCGATCACGAAGATGTCGCCGGCGTCCTCGACGTGCTGCAGCCGCGGCGCCGTCGCGCGGTACTTCGGGTCGATGTTGTCGATGTACGCGTTCGGCGGCTCGGTCACGTGCGAGTCGGCGGAGATGATGGGGTAGGTCATGGCGGCGACGCTACTGCATCGCGGGCCGGGACGACAAGCGGGCGTCGCTACGCGCGCCGCGCGCCCTCGGCCGGCTTCGCGCTTCCGGCCGCGAGCCAGTCGAGCACGTGACGCGTCATGCCGAGCGCCAGCTCGTGCTCGCCGAAGAACACCTTCCCCGCCTGCTCCTTCACGAGCAGCGCGGCCTCCTCGTCGCTGTGCGTCCGCACCACCGTCACGACGTCCGGCTTGAGCGTGCGCGCGATCTCGAGCATCTTCCGCGCCGCGAACGTGTCCGGCGTCGCGATCACCAGCATCTGTGCCCGGGCGACATGCGCCTGGATCAGCACGGCGGGCTCCGAGGCGTCCCCCGACACGGCCGGGATGCCGCGTTCTCGGAGCTGCTCCACGATCTCGCGGTTCTGTTCCGCCACGACGATCGGCACCCCGCGCTCCGTGAGCGCCTCGCCGATGCGCCGCCCCACGCGGCCGTACCCCACGATGAGCACGTGCCCCGTCAGGCGCTCGACGTCCACGCTCGTCGGCAGCTCGCCGAGCGGGTCGCCCGGCCGCTCGAGCGTACGCGCGAGCTTCGAGCGGGACCGGATCCACGCCTGCACGGGCTCGACCGCGTTGAACAGGAGCGGGTTGAGCGCGATCGAGATGAGCGCGGCCGCCAGGACGAGGCTCTGGCCCTCGGGGGGCAGGAGGTTCAGCTCGACGCCGAGCCGCGCCAGGATGAACGAGAACTCGCCGATCTGCGCGAGGCTCGCCGACACCGTGAGCGCGGTGTTGAGCGGGTACCGGAAGGCGAGGACCAGGAGAAAGGCCGCGAGCGTCTTGCCGACGACGACGATCGCCACCACGCCGAGCACGTGGCGCGGCTCGCGCACCAGCATCATGGGGTCGAACAGCATCCCGACCGACACGAAGAAGAGGACGGCGAAGGCATCCCGGAGCGGCAACGACTCGTCGGCCGCGCGCTGGCTGAGCGCCGACTCCCGCAGCACCATGCCCGCGAGGAACGCGCCGAGCGCGAACGACACGCCGAAGAGCCGCGCCGCCGCGTACGCGATGCCCACCGCGGCCGCGACCACGCAGAGCGTGAACAGCTCGCGCGAGCCGGTGCGCGCCACCTGCCAGAGCAGCCACGGAAACACCCGGCGCCCGACGACCAGCATGAGCGCGACGAAGACCGACACCTGGCCGAGCGTGACGGCGAGCGCCTTCACGAGCTCGAGGGTGCTCCGGCCCGTCGCGCCGCCGCCGAGCCATCCCGCCAGCGCCGGCAGCAGCACGAGCACGAGCACCATCGCCAGGTCCTCGACCACGAGCCACCCGACCGCGATGTGGCCGTTGATCGTGTCGAGGAGCCCGCGCGCCTCGAGCGCCCGGAGCAGCACGACGGTGCTCGCGACGGAGAGCGCGAGGCCGAGCACGAGGGCCGCGCCGAAGCTCCAGCCCCACCAGGTCGCGACGGCCGCGCCGAGCGCCGTCGCGACGGCGATCTGAGCGATCGCCCCCGGGAGAGCGATCCCCCGAACGGCCAGCAGGTCCTCGAGCGACAGGTGCAGCCCGACGCCGAACATCAACAGCATGACGCCGATCTCCGCGAGCTGCAGGGAGAGATGGAGATCCGCGACGACGCCCGGCGTGGCCGGGCCGATGATCACGCCGGCGAGCAGGTAGCCGACGAGGGCGGGCAGCTTCAGACGGACCGCGACGAAGCCCAGGACCAGCGCGAGTCCGAGCGCGGTCGCGATCGTCGTGACGAGGGGGACGTCGTGAGGCACGCCGCGGCCTCCTCTTAGCGGCTCCGGCCGCCGCCCGCCATGCCGCGCGGGCACGGCGCCTGGCCTGGCGCTTGCTCTGCACATGACGAGGGAGCCGCGCGCCCGTGCCGCGCCCGCCGCCGGCGGACGGCCGCCTGACGCGGAGTCAGCATGTTGACGCGCGCCGCGCTGCTCGTGCTGCTCGGGCCCGTCGTTGCGGCGGCCGCTCCCTTCGTCCTCTCGCAGACGGTCGTCTCTCCCAACCCCGCCGCCGGGGACTTCTTCGCCTGTTCCGTCGACTCGGTCGGGAGCGCGATCGTCATCGGTGCGCGCTTCGAAGAGGACGCGGGCGCGACCGACGCCGGCGCGGCGTACATCCTCGACGGCGGGACGCTCCGCCGGCTCGCGAGCCCCGCGCCCGCGGCTGGCGCGCAGTTCGGGTACGCGGTCGCGGGCCTCGGGGACCGCGTCGCGGTGGGTGCCCCGCATGTCGACAGCGGCCAGCCGCACGCCGGCACGGTGTACGTCTTCGACGCGGCGTCGGGCGGGCTCCTCCTGACGATCCCGAACCCGACGCCGGCCTTCGACGACCTCTTCGGGTTCGCCGTCGCGGCCGTGGGCGGCAACCTCCTGGTCGGCGCGCCGGGCAAGAACGAGGCCTACGTCTTCGACGCCGGGACGGGCGCGCTCCTCGAGACGCTCACCGATCCCGCGGGCGCCGCGTTCGACCTTTTCGGAGCGGCCGTCGCCGGCGTCGGCGGACAGGCGCTCGTCGGGGCGCCGCTCGACGACACGGAGGCGGCGAACGCGGGTGCGGCGTACCTCTTCGACGCCGGAACCGGAGCGCTCCTCCGCACGCTCACGAGCCCGCGGCCGCACGCCGGCGACCTCTTCGGCTCGGCGGTCGCCGGCGCGGGCACGGCCGCGGCGATCGGCGTGCCCTTCGACGGCTCGGCGGCGTCGAACGGCGGCGCCGTCTATCTCTTCGACGCGACGAGCGGCGCGCTGCTCCGCGCGTTCGTCGACCCCGACCCCGCCGCCGACGATCGCTTCGGCTCGGCCGTCGCCGCGCTCGGAAGCGACGTGCTGGTCGGCGCGCCCTTCAAGGACACGACGGCACCCGACGCCGGCGTCGCGTACCTCCTCTCCGCATCGACCGGCGACGTCCTCCAGCAGTTCGACAACCCGACGCCCGCGGCCGGCGATCAGTTCGGCGCGTCGCTCGCGGCGGTCGGGACGAGCGTCGCCGTCGGCTCGTGGCTCGACGACACGGCCGCCGACAACGGCGGCGCGCTCTACGTCTTCGCGGACCTCGGCACGCCGTCGACCACCACCTCCACGTCGACGACGGTCACGGACACGTCGCTCACGACGACGACGGCGACCACGGTCACTGCCCCGCCGTCGAGCACGACGACCACGTCGACGACGGTGTCGTCGACCGACACGGGCGCCCCCGACTCGACGACCACCGCGACCACGACGACCGCCACGGCGACCGAAACGACGGCGACGGAGACGACGACGGTGCCCACGGACTCCTCGTCCACCACCACCGAGCCCTCCGCGGTGCCCACGCTCTGCAACGACAACGACCCGTGCACCGACGACCGGTGGACGGTCGCCGGCGGCTGCGAGTACCTGCCCATCGGCGGCTTCACGGGTGCCACGTGCCGGCTCGACGCGCTCGCGACGCTGCTGCGCGGCGTGCCGCGGCGGGCGCTC
>CAZLYE010000112.1:0-2999 GCA_964562865.1 uncultured Binatia bacterium (SeqCode)
CTTCGGTTCGGCGGCGATGCGCGGCGCGCGCTCGCTTGCGGCAGCGCGTCCGCCGCCTCACAGGCGCCGCTCGGGGGAGCCCCGCGCCGCGCTACCCGTCCGCGACGACGGGTTCGCTCTTCGGGCGCCCGTCAGCTCTCGAGGAGGCGGCGCAGGACCGGGCGCAGCTGCGCCGCCAGCTCGGGGCGCTTGAGGGCGAAGGCGACGCTCGCCTCGATGAAGCCGGCCTGCTCGCCCGCGTCGTAGCGCGTGCCCTGGAACTCGAGGCCGTAGAGCGGCATGCGGCGCGCGAGGGTCTGGAGGCCGTCGGTCAGTTGGATCTCGCCGCCCTTGCCGGGCGGGGTGTGTTCGAGGATGTCGAAGATCTCCGGCGGGAGCACGTAGCGGCCGATCACGGCGAGGTTGGTCGGCGCGGTTCCGGGCGCGGGTTTCTCGACCAGCGTGTCGACGTGGTACAAGCGCTCTCGCACGGGCTTTCCCGAGACCACGCCGTAGAGGTGGGACTTCTCGGGCGGCACGGCGAGGAGCGCGATCACCGGACCGTGGCTGGCATACACGTCGAGGAGCTGACGCGTGCAGGGCGGCTGCGCGTCGATCACGTCGTCACCGAGCAGCACGGCGAAGGGTTCGTTGCCGACGTAGCGTCGCGCGGTGAGGACGGCGTGCCCGAGGCCGAGCGGCTGCTTCTGGCGCACCGAGATCACGTGCACCATCCGCGAGACCTCGCGCACCATCGCGAGGAGGTCGTGCTTCCCCTTCTCCTCGAGGAACCGCTCGAGCTCGGGGGAGGCGTCGAAGTGGTCCTCGATCGCGCTCTTGCCGCGCCCGGTGACGAGCACGATCTCCGTGATTCCGGAGGCGACCGCCTCCTGCACGATGTACTGGATCGTCGGGACGTCGACGATCGGGAGCAGCTCCTTCGGGACCGCCTTCGTCGCCGGGAGGAAGCGCGTGCCGAGCCCTGCGGCGGGGATGACCGCCTTCCGCGGGACGCTCACGTGGTCCGGAGCGTCCGCTCCCGCGCTTCCTGGAGCGACTTGCAGTCGATACAGAGCGTGGTGACCGGGCGCGCCCGGAGGCGCTCGAGGCCGATGTCCTGCCCGCACTCCTCGCACTTGCCGTATGAGCCGTCGTCGATGCGGCCGAGTGCCTCGTCGATCTTGGAGATCAGCTTGCGCTCGCGGTCGCGGATGCGGAGGAGAAGGTTGCGATTTCCCTCGAGTGACGCGCGATCGGTCGGATCCGGGAACTGCTCGCGGTTCTCGCCCATGCCATCCACGGTGCGGGAGGCCTCGGCGATCAGCTCCTGGCGCCGCTCCTCGAGCAGCACGCGGAAACCATCGAGTTCGCGCTTTCTCATGGCGAGCTCAGAATCTGCCCCTCTAGCACCAGGGGCGGGCCCACGCAATCGAACTCGGCGAAACGTGCAGTGAGGATCGCCTACCTCGACGCGTTCTCCGGCATCAGCGGCGACATGACCGTCGGCGCGCTCGTGCACGCAGGACTGCCGCTCGCCGCGATCCGCGACGCGATCGCGACGCTCGGGCTCCACGACGTCGAGGTCGACGCGGAGCCCGTGTCGCGCTCGGGCATCCGCGCGACGAAGTTCCACGTCCGCGTGCACGGCGAGCACGCCGACCATGCGCACGGCCACGGACACCGGTCGTGGGCCGACATCCGCGAGCTGCTCCGCCGGAGCGCGCTGCCGGACGTGGCCCGCGCGAGCGCGCTCGCGATCTTCGCGCGGCTCGCGGAGGCGGAGGGCCGGGTGCACGGCGTGCCGGCCGAGCGCGTCGAGTTCCACGAGGTGGGCGCGCTCGACGCGATCGTCGACGTGGTGGGAGCGGCGCTCGGCTTCGCGCACCTCGGCGTCGACGCGGTGTACGCTGGCCCGCTCCCGATGGGGCAGGGCTTCGTCCGGGCAGCGCACGGGCCGCTGCCGGTCCCGGCGCCGGCCGTGACCGAGCTGCTCGCGGGCCGGCCGGTGCGGCTCGAGGACGGCGCCGCGGAGCTGGTGACGCCGACGGGCGCCGCAATCGTGGCGGCGCTCGCACGTCCGGGTCCCGTCCCCGAGATGCGCGTCGACGCGGTGGCCTATGGCGCGGGCACGCGGACGCTCGCCGACCGTCCCAACGTGCTCCGCATCCTGCTCGGCGAGCCGGTCGTCGCCCCCGGCGCCGACGAGGTCGTCGTCCTCGAGACGACGGTCGACGACATGAGCCCGCAGCTCTGGGAGCACGTGCTCGACCGGCTCCTCGCCGCCGGCGCACGCGACGCGTTCCTCGTTCCCGTCGTCATGAAGAAGAGCCGACCGGCCACGATGCTCCGCGTGCTCGCCGCGCCGGCCGACCGCGACCGCCTGGCCGGCATCGTCTTCGCGGAGACGTCGACCATCGGGCTCCGCCACACGACGTGGGCGAGGATGGTCCTGCCGCGCGAGGAACGTACGGTCGAGACGCCGTACGGGACGGTGCGCGTCAAGATCGCGCACGCGCCCGACGGCACGCCCAACGTCGCTCCCGAGTTCGAGGACTGCCGACGTCTCGCGGCCGAGCGCGGCGTCCCGCTGAAGCTCATCCTCCAGGCCGCCGTCGCCGCGGTGAGGTGACGCCGGCCCATGCCCCCGCCGGTCCTCGGCGGCGGTGGGCCGATTTCGTCGGTCGAGTGCGACCCACGCGCCTCGCCCTTCTCTGGGGCTGCTGCCGTCTTCGTATGCATGCGCGCTCGTCCCTTGGGCAGGGGCGGGGTCCGGGAAGGGAAGAAGCGATGTGGCGTCGAGCGGAGATGGCTGGTCGTGCTCTTGCATCGGCCTGTCGGCGTGCACGGCGCTATCGAAGCCGCGGTGCAGGGTGTGCTCCCACGGGTCGGAGCGTGCCGGCCGTGGGCGGCCGGCCCGTCTCGCGCAGAAACCCGGCCGATCCGCGGTCGGTCGTCGAGAGCCGCGCGGTCTCCCTCGCGGCTCGCATGAGGCGAGACCGATCGGAACAGAGGGAACGGAC
>CAZLYE010000113.1:0-10421 GCA_964562865.1 uncultured Binatia bacterium (SeqCode)
CTCCTGCCGGACGTGCACATCGCCTACTTCTGCCAGCCGACGCTCAGAGGGCTCTGGCGGCAGTACCGGCAGTACGGCTTCTGGAAGGTGCGGGTCATCCAGAAGCACGGGCTCCCCGCGTCGTGGCGCCACCTCGTGCCCGGCGAGTTCGTCGGGACGCTCGCGCTCGTGCCCGTCGCGCTCGCCGTGCCGAGCCTGCGCGCGCCGCTCGCGGCCGTCGTCGCGGCCTACGGCGTCTTCGTCGCGGCGGCGAGCCTCCGCCTCGCCCGCCGTCACGGGCCCGCGCTCCTGCCACGCATCGCGGCCGCGCTCGTCACGCTGCACGTCGCCTACGGCGTCGGCTTCTGGCACGGGCTCGCGACCTTCGGACTGCCCCGGCCCCGATGGCTCGCGGGCTGCGTCCCGGCTCCCCGCGCCGGAGCCGGCGGGAGAGCGTGACTCCGGCACGTGCCGGGGCGTGAGGGCGCAGAGGCGCGCATTTTGGCAACTCGGAGCATGGGACACGACGACATGGAAGCGACCCCGTCCCCGCGCGCCGCGGCGCCGCAACCCTTCCTCTCCTTCCACGCCCCGTCGATCGGCGACGAGGAGATCGACGAGGTGGTGGCGACGCTCCGCTCGGGCTGGCTCACGACGGGAGACCGCGCGGCGCAGCTCGAGTCGGAGTTTGCGCGTGCGGTCGGCGCGCCGCACGCCCTCGCCGTGAGCTCGGGCACCGCCGCGCTGCACCTCGCGCTCCGCGCGGCGGGCCTCGGCCCGGGAGACGAGGCGATCGTCCCCACGTTCACCTTCACCGCGACGGCCGAGGCCGTGCTCTACGCAGGCGCGCGGCCCGTGCTGGCGGACGTCGACCCGCGGAGCGGGAATCTCCAGCCCGACGAGGTGGCGCGGCGGATCGGCGCGCGCACGCGCGCCGTGCTGCCCGTCCATCTCGCGGGCCACCCGTGCGACCTCGACGCGATCGGATCGCTCGCCCACGCGGCCGGTGCCTCGGTGATCGACGACGCCGCGCACGCGCTGCCCGCGCGGCTCCGCGGCCGGACGATCGGCACGCTGGCCGACGCCACCGCCTTCAGCTTCTACGCCAACAAGAACATGACGACGGCCGAGGGCGGCATGGTGACCACGGCGCGCGCCGACTGGGCCGACTGGATGCGGCTCCGGCGCCTCCACGGCATGTCGCGCGACGCGTGGCGGCGGTACTCGGCCGAGGGGAGCTGGGCGTACGAGGTTGTGGACGTCGGCTTCAAGTACAATCTCCCGGACGTCCTCGCGGCGATCGGCCTCGCGCAGATCCGGAAGCTCGCGCGGTTCGCCGCGGCGCGCCGGGCGCTCGTCGCGCGCTACCGGGCCGCGCTCGCCGGGGTGGAGGCGGTCGCGCTGCCCGAGGAGGCGCCGGGATCGGAGTCGGCCTGGAACCTGTTCATCGTGCGGCTCGGCCTCGAGCAGCTCCGCATCGACCGCGCCGGGGTGATCGAGGAGCTGCGGCGCCGTGGCATCGGCACGAGCGTCCACTTCATCCCGCTCCACCGCCATCCGTACTACCGCCGGGCGCTCGGCGTGCGGGCGACGGACTTTCCCGGCGCCGAGCATCTCTTCGCGCGCTGCGTGAGCCTGCCTCTCTACCCGACGCTCGCTCCGGCCGACGTGGATCGCGTGGCGGAGGCGCTCGGCGACGTCGTCCGCGAGCACCGCCGATGATGGTCCGCCGGCTGGTCGACGTGACGGTCTCCGCGGCGGCGCTCGCGGTGCTGGCCCCGGTCCTCGGCGTGGCGGCGCTCGCAGTCCGGGCGACGTCGGCGGGTCCCGCGCTCTTCCGCCAGCCGCGGGTCGGCCGCGGCGGGCGTCCCTTCGTCCTGCTGAAGCTCCGCACGATGCGGCACGGCGTGGGCGGTCCACGCATCACCGGGGCGGACGACACGCGCGTGACCCCCGTCGGCGCGTGGCTCCGGCGCTGGAAGGTCGACGAGCTGCCGCAGCTCGTGAACGTGCTCCGCGGCGACATGAGCCTGATCGGGCCGCGGCCCGAGGTGCCCGAGTACCTGGCGGCGGTCGGGGAAGCGGGCCGCGCGTACGCGTCGGTGCAGCCCGGGCTGGCCGACCCGGCGACGCTCGCGTTCTACGACGAGGCCGTGCTGCTCGCGGCGGCTGCGGATCCGGAGCGTCACTACGTCGACGTCATTCTTCCGCAGAAGATCCGGCTGAGCGTCGCGTACGCGCGCGAGCGCGGGCTCGGGTCCGATCTGCGCCTGCTCTGGGCGATCGCGCTCCGCATCGCGGGGATCCGCCCGGCGCGACCGGCCTGGAGGGCCCCGCATGTCGCGGCCCGCCGTTAGCACCACGGGCGGCCTGCCGCTCGCGTGTACGTTCGCCGAGGGCGGCTTCCCGGTGCTCGGCTTCGACGCCGATCACGCGAGCGACGCGACGCTCGTCGTGACCGACCATTCCACCTTCGACCCGGCGTTCATCGTCCGCCACAGCCGCCTCGTGGTCGACACCCGCAACCTGACGCGCGGCGTCGGCGGCGGGGCGGGCCGCATCGTCCGCGCATGAGGGCGCACGCCGTCGCGATTCTCTGCGTGGTCCTGGCAGCTCCCGTGCTCGCGGCCGACGGCGTGCTGGTCGTCGCGCCGCACCCCGACGACGAGGTGCTCGCCGCCGGCGGCGTCCTCTACGAAGCCCTCCAGCACGGCCGCGACGTCGCCGTCGTGGTCGTCACCAACGGCGACTACCTCGGGACGACCTACGGCTTCATCCGCGAGGGCGAGTCGGTGGACGCGCTCGGTGTGCTCGGCCTGACCGAGGACCAGGTCGCGTTCCTCGGGTACCCGGACAGCGGCCTCCTTCCACTCTGGAACAACGCGCCCGACGTCGGGCGCGTCTACCTCTCTCCCTGGAGCGGGCGCCAGACGACGTACGGCACGCACGGGTACGGGCGCGCCGACCTGCACACCGCGCTCACCGGCGTGCCGGGAAACTACAACCGGCCGACCCTCGTCGAGGACATGCGGGCGGCGCTCGCGCTCTTCCGGCCGGCGGACATCTACGTGACGGGGGTGTTCGACGACAACGCCGACCATCGCGGCACCTACTACGCGGTGCGCGACGCCATCCGGCTCCTCGCGTCGGGCGACCCGTCCTTCCAGCCGACCGTGCACACGACGATCGTCCACGACCCGGTCCACTATCCGTTCGACGACTTCTGGCCCGCGAGCGCGCCGCGCGAGACGCCCTTCGTCCCAGGGAACGACGCCGTCTGGCCGAACCCGACCGCGCAGAGCGGCGTCCCGCAGCGGTTCGACCCGGCGTCGTCGTTCATCATGCCACCCTCGCTGCCCTTCACCATCCTCGACTGGACCGTGCGGGACCCGCTCCTCGTCCCCCCGCCCATGAGCGTCACCACCTTCGACACGAACCTGAAGGTCGCGAGCCTCTCACGTTACGGGACGCAGCAGAGCGACGTCCTCTGGGCGCACGTGAAGGCGGACGAGTTCTTCTGGCCCGAGATCGTCCGGTCCGGGACGTTCGTCCGGAACGTCGCGCAGGCGGCGACCGCGACGGCGTCGAGCGCCGCGCCCGGGCAGGACGCGGCGGCCGCGATCGACGGCATCGTGGATGGCGCACCCGGGAACCCGAAGGCGGAGTGGGCGGCCGCAGCACCGGTCCCTGGCGCGTCGCTCGACCTCGCCTGGCGCACGCAGCACGTGATCGACCGCGTGATCCTGTACGACCGGGTCAGCATGCTCGACCACGTGACCGCCGGGCGGCTCCTGCTCGACGACGGCACGGAGATCCCCGTCGGCACGCTCGCGAACGACGGCCGGGGCGACGAGTTCGTCCTCGCGTCGACGCATCAGATCTCGTCGCTCCGGTTCGTCGTCGACGGTGTGGTCGGGACCCCGGGGCTCGCGGAGATACAGGTCTTCGGCGCCGCGACGTCGGGGGCGTGCAACACCGACGCCGACTGCAGCGACCGGACCTCCTGCACCGTCGGGCTCTGCCGGTTCGGCGAGTGCGTCTACACGCCGGTCGCGGACGGAACGGCGTGCGGCGACAACGACGCCTGCAACGGCGTCGAGGCGTGCGCGGCCGGCGAGTGCGTCCGCGGGCCCGCCCCGACGTGCGACGACGGCGACCCGTGCACGCAGGACGACTGCGTGTCGCCGGGCATCTGCACGCACGAGCGCGTCTGCCGGCCCAAGCCCGCGAGCGGGCGCGGCCGCTGCCGCGTGGGGGCGGTCGGGTTGCCGGCGAGCGTCTGTGAGGACGGCGATCCCACGTGCGACCTCGACCAGACCACCGACGGCGCCTGCCGCTTCCATGTGATCCTCTGCGTCAACGCGGGGCCGCCGGCACGCGGCTGCTCGCTCGGCGTGTCCCTCGTCGCGGTGCACGTCGTCGGAGCATCCAACAACCCGCTCGGGGACCTTCTCGGCCGCCTGACGCCGCACCTGCCGACGCTCGCACCGACCTGCGTCGGGCCGACGGCGGTGACGGTCGTGATCGGCCCGCACCGCCGCGCGGCGCGACAGCGGGTGCCGCTCGCGCTGGTCACGGCCGACGGCCGGCGGCTCCACGCGCGTCTCACGCTCGCATGCCGCGCCGCACCGCCCGGCGTGCAGCGTCGTCCCCCGAACTCCGGGGCACTCTGACGGCGGGTCGCGATGTGGTCGCGAGACGTCGTCGGCGGCGTCGGTGGCGCGGGCGTACGCGCAGAGCGGCGGTCGCGCGGCCGTGAAGCCCTCTTCTGGCTCGCGCTCGTCGTCCTCGTCGGCGGGGTGAGCGAGATCCTGGCCGCGCTCGCGAGCGCGGTGCTCGTCGAGCGTGGCGCCATGGCGGACGTGCCGCGCCTCTCCGAGGCCGAGATCACGGACGCTCTCACCCGCCGGAGCGCCGGGCTCGGGTGGGGGCCCCTCACCGACGGCGCGGGACGCGTCGCGCAGCCGGCGCCGCGGCCGGACCCCGCCTTTCCCCCCGAGCGCGCGCCCTGCGCGAGCGCGTACGGGGACTCGTTCACCCTCGGGGCGGCGGACGACGTGACCTACCCGCACTTTCTCGCCGTCGCGTTCGGCTGCCCGGTCGCGAACTACGGCGTCGGCGGCTTCGGATCGGATCAGGCCCTGATGCTCTTCCGCGCGCAGCGCGGCCGCGACGCGGCGCCGGTCGTCGTCCTCGGCCACCTGAGCGAGAACATCATGCGGAACGTGAACCAGTACCAGCGGCTGCTGTACCCGGCGAGCCGGCTGAAGTTCAAACCGCGCTTCCTGCTCGAGGATGGTGTGCTCCGCTGGGTCCCGATCCCGGTCGCCGACGCGGCGGAGTACCGCGCCGTCGCCGAGCGGCCGGAGCGCTTCCTCACGCACGACGCCTTCGTCGACCGGCCACGCCCCGAGTTCCCGTACACGGTGCAGCTCGCGCGCTGGCTCCTCGAGGACCCGTTCGTCCGGAGCCGGCTGTCGGGTCGACCGTGGCACGCGCCGCTCTACCGCGCGGACCATCCGTCGGGTGCCCTGCCGCTCACCGCGCGCATCCTGTCGACCTTCGCCGCCGAGGCGCGAGGTCAGGGGAGGCGGCCCGTCGTGTTCCTGATCCCGATGCGCGCCGACGTGGTGTGGGCGCGACGGACCGGGGACTGGGCCGACGCCCCGCTCGTCGAGGCGCTCCGCGCGGGCGGCGTCCCGGTCGTTCACGCCGGCCCGTCCGTCCTCGCGCGTCTGGGCGACGCCGATCCCGCGACGCTGTTCGTCGCCGACGGCCATCCGAACGCGGCGGGGTATGCGCTCCTCGCGACGATCCTCGCCGACGAGATGCGCGAGCTCGGCGTCGCGCCCGCTCCTCCGGCCTCGTGAAGCGGCTCGCGGCCATCGCCGGCGTCCTCCTCCTGCTCGGGGCGGCGGGAGAGGCGGCCCTCCGCGTCGCGCGCGACGGCTGCACGCGGGGCGCGCTCGGTGCGTGGAGCCCGGCCCCGGCGTGGGAGGGCCTCCGCCGCTTCGGCCCGCACGGGGATCCCGAGCCCGTGCCCGGGGGCGTGGCGGCGTGGGCGATCGGCCCCGGCGAGCCGGTGGTCACCTACCGCCTCGACGCACTCGGTCTCCGCGACGCGCGGGAGTTCGGCGCCGCGCCGCCCGGGACCTGTCGCGTCCTCGCGCTCGGCGACGCCTACACGTTCGGCTACGGCGTCGCGGCGCGCGACGCGTACCCGCAGCGACTCGAGCGGCGGCTCGCGCGGCGCGGGCGCGTCGAGGTGCTGAACGCGGGCTTCCCGAACCTGAACGTCGAGCAGGAGCGCCGCCGGCTCGCGACGCTCCTGCCGCGCGTGCGTCCCGATCTCGTCGTCGTGACCTTCGACTGGTGGAACGTGCCGCTCGACGCGCGGACGGGGCCGCCGCCCCCGCAGTGGAGCGGACGATGGGTCGTGGCCAACGTCGAGGAGAAGGCCGCGCGCCTCGGCGAGGACGTGGCACTCGTCCACGCCGCGCTCCGCGTGGCGCGGAACGCGCTCACCCCGTCGGTCTTCGCGCCGTCCGGGCTCGCGCGGGAGCTCGAGCCGCTCACCCTCCCACTGCCGGCGCTCGCGACGCGCTGGGCGCGCACGCGGGCGGCGATCGGGGGGATGGCGGCCGACGCCCGCGCGGCCGGCGCTCGCTTCGCGCTCGTCGTGACGCCGCTCGACGTGCAGGTCGATCGGGCCCGAAACGCCCTCTACCGCGACGGGAGACTGCCGTACCCGTCGCACGGCTTCCGGGACATCGACTATCGGCACGCCCGCGCGATGCCGGACGCGCTCCAGGCCTTCGCCGGCGAGACGGGCCTGACGCTGGTGGACCTGACGCCGGTGTTCGAGGCCGCCGGGGCTGCCCGCCTGTTCCTCGCTCGCGACTACCACCTCGCGCCGCCCGGGCACCGGCTCGTGGCGCGCGAGGTCGCGCGCTGGATCGTCCGGTCGGGCGCGTGCGCGCACGCGTGGTAGCCGCCGGCCCGATGGCTCGAGCACGCGACGCGTCGGCCGGTGTGCACTCACGCGCCGCAGGTGTCGGTGTTCCGCACCGCGGACCGGCCGTTGTGCCTGTGGACTCGATGGCACGGCCGTTGCGACTCGCGCCGCATCAACCGACGACGTGGCCCGGAGCGCCGGGCCGGAGGGAGAAGGGATCCGCGATGACCGTGAAGGGAAGGGTGCGATTCCTGCTGCTAGCCACCACCGTGGCCTCGACCTGGCTCGTCCCCGGTCGCGCGGCCGCACAGCCGTGCTTCGACGTCGACGTGCTGGCCGGCCGGGGCGACGGCGACGGCGGACCGGCGACGGTGGCGGTGCTCAACTCGCCGCGCGACGTGACCCGCGACGCCGCCGGAAACCTCATCGTCGCGGACGCCGGAAGCTCGCGCGTCCGACGCATCGACGCCGCATCCGGGACGATCACGACGATCGCCGGGAACGGCGCCCCGGGCGTCCCGGACGACGGTGCCGTCGCGACGCTCACGACGCTGCAGGAGCCGAGCGGGGTCGCGATCCTGGGCGGGGACATCCTGATCGCCGACGTCGGGCCAGACGTGAACGCCGTGTGGCGCCTCACGCCGGACGGGATACTGCACCGCTTCGCCGGCAGCGGGATCGCGACCGGCTCGATCGACGGACCGGGCGGCGATCCGTCGGACGACCTGAACGACGGGCAGCTCGCGATCTTCGCGACGCTCAAGACGCCCGCCCGCGTCGCCGCCGACGCGAGCGGCAACGTCTTCATCGTGGATCTCGGGAACGACCTCATCCGACGCGTCGACGCCGCGACGGGCCGCATCTCGACGCTCGCGTCCGGCCTGAGCGCGCCGATCGGGATCGCGCTCGGGACCGGCACGGACCTGTTCGTCGCCGACACCGGCACCAACCGGATACTGAGGGGGTCGACCACGGGTGGGACGCTGGTGCCGTTCGCGGGGAGCGGAGCGGTCGGCCTCGCGAACGACCGCGACAGCGATCCGCCGCTCGATGCGCTCGCCGCGCCCCTGGACGCCGCGGCGTCGGTGGCGGTCGACGCGAGCGGGGTCGTCTACATCGGGGACACCATGAACAACGTCATCCACAAGGTGACGACCGACGGCCTCATCCACCGCGTTGCCGGGAGCGGGATCCCCGGCGTGCAGGACACGCCGACGCCGGGGTTCCTGGCGCGCTTCCGCTCCCCCGGCGTGGCGCTGGGCGCCGGGCAGACGCTCCTCATCCCCGACGTCGACAACAACCGGGTCCGCCAGTACGACATCGCCGCGGACTCCGTGACGACGATCGCGGGCGGCGACAACTCCCCGGGTGACGGCGGCTCCGCGACGGCGGCGATCCTCGACCGGCCGGCCGGGCTCGCCGTCGACCCGGTGAGTGGCGCCGTGTTCGTGAGCGAGCACGACAGCCACCGGGTCCGCCGCATCGACCCGACGGGCATCATCACGACGGTCGTCAACACGAACGGCCTGAACGACTCCGCGACCGACGGCGTCCCGGCCGTCGTGTCGCCGCTGCGCCAGCCGACTGGCGTGACGACAGCGGGCGGGAACCTGCTGATCGCCGACGCACAGGACCAGCGGATCCTGGTGGTGGACGGCACGGGCGTGATCCGGACCTTCGCCGGCACCAAGAACACGCCCGGCGTCACGGGCGACGGCGGTCCGGCGACGTCGGCACTGCTCAACACGCCGCTCCGCATGGCGGTGGGGCAGGACGGCAGCGTCTACATCGCGGACTTCAACAACAACCGCATCCGCAAGGTCGACCCGACCGGCATCATCACGACCGTGGCGGGCGGCGGCGGCGAGCTGCGCCAGCCCTCGGGGCTGGCGTTCGACGGCGGCGGCAATCTCTACATCGCGGACTTCGGGACGAACCGGGTGGTGCGGATGGACACGACCGGCGCGCTCTCGACGATCGCGGGGAGCGGCACCGCCGGGAAGCTCGGCGACAACGGCCAGGCGGGCGTCGCCCAGCTCGACGGCCCGACCGACGTGGCGTTCGCGCACGACGGGGGGCTCCTCATCGTCGACCAGCTGAACAACACGATCCGCTACGTGGCCCCCGGATCGAGCGGCACGGTCGACCCGACGAGCGTCATCACGACCATCGTCGGCGACGGCATGCCGGGCTTCGCGAACGGCCCGGGCACGCAGGCAGAACTGCTCTTCCCGACGGACGTCGAGGTCGACGCGAGCGGCGACCTGCTGGTGGCCGACCGCGGCAATCAGCGCGTTCGGATCGGGCGGCCCGGCACCGACTGCACGGCCGCCACCCAGGCGTGCATGACGGACGCCCAGTGCGACGACGGCGATCCGTGCACGATCGACGCGTGCGAGGCGAACCATCTCTGCTCGCACACGGCGCTGCCGCCCGGGCAGTGCGTCCCGAGCTGCGCCGCCGAGCCCGCGGGATGCATCGCGGGCGGGGGGCCAGCGGCGGTCGACTGCCTCGGCGAGACGCTGGTGAAGGGCCTCACGAGCGCGACGCCCGTCTTCCGCTGCCACGACAACGACGCGAGCTGCGACTTCGATCCGACGCCTGGACGGTGCGCGTTCCGGATGGCCTGCTGCTTCAACGAGCCGGGGTGCTCCGCGTCGGGCGTCTCCCGGTTCCTCGCGCAGGGGCCGGCCCGGGGAGCTCTCCTCCAGGAGGTCGGCAAGCTGCCGGGCGCGAGCGCGACCGGCAAGGGCGTCGTCTTCTCCCCGTCGCTCTCGACCTCGGACACCTGCACCGAGCTCATGACGGTCGGCGTGAGCTTGCGGAAGAACGGGCGCAAGCCCGGCAAGCTTCAGATCAGGACGACCACCGTCGGCACGTCGAAGCGCCAGCGTGACGTCGACAAGGTCCGGCTGATCTGCCTGCCGTGAGCATCGGGAGGACGGGGCCCGCCGTGCGCGGCGGGCCCCGTCCTCGCTGCTAGCTCGTGGGCTCGAGGTGCGCGGTGACGGTCGGCGTGCCGACCGCGTGCCAGTCGGTGAAGAAGCCGCCGTCCGCCGGCTTCAGCTTGAACGACGTGCCGATCAGGGCCTCGGGGCTGAAGATACGCAGGCCGCGGCCCCACGCGCGCACGAAACCCTTCGGGTACTCGTAGAATGCCGCCTCGACGAAGCGGAGGGGCAGCGGCCTGCCCTTCATGTCGAAGGTCGGGAGGTCGCCGGCCATCTCGCACGGGCCGCAGACGACCGGCGCCCAGGCCCAGTCGTAGCTGCTGACGACCTTCGTCGTCGCGAGCTTGTAGCCGGGCTTGGTGAGCTCGACCCGGTACGTGTTGTCGCGGAGGAGCCGCAGCGTCGCCGGGGTGGTCACGGTGTACGTCTTCTTCGGATCGAGGAAGTTCGTCCCGCGCTCCGACATCGTCGCCGTCAGCGTGGCGGTCGCGCCCGGCGGGCTCGATTCGACCGTGACGTCCTGGTACCGACCATGA
>CAZLYE010000114.1:0-2951 GCA_964562865.1 uncultured Binatia bacterium (SeqCode)
AGCCCAGCTCGAGGGCCTCCGCCGCGTGCGACGCGGTCCCGACGCCCGCGTCGACGATCACCGGGACGCGCGCCTGCTCGACGATGATCCGGAGGTTGAACGGGTTCCTGATGCCGAGGCCCGAGCCGATCGGCGCCGCGAGCGGCATGACGGCGGCGCAGCCGAGCTCCTCGAGCCGCTTGCACGCGACCGGGTCGTCCGTGACGTAGGGCAGGACCTGGAAGCCCTCCTTCACGAGGACCTTCGCCGCCTCGATCGTCGCCGGCACGTCGGGGAAGAGCGTCTTCTCGTCGCCGATGACCTCGAGCTTCACGAGCGTCCCGACGCCGGCCTCCCGCGCGAGGCGGCAGGTGCGGATCGCCTCCTCGGCCGTGTAGCAGCCCGCGGTGTTGGGGAGGATCGTGAAGCGGTCGAGCGGGAGGACGTCGAGCAGGTTCTCCTTCCCGGGATCGGTGATGTTCACGCGCCGCACGGCGACGGTCACGATCTCGGCGCCGGACGCGTCGGCTGCCTGCCGCGTCTCCGCGAACGAGCGGTACTTCCCGGTGCCGACGATGAGGCGCGAGCGGTACTCGCGGCCCGCGAGCACGAAGGGATCGTTCATCTCTAGCCGCCTCCGACGAAGTGGATGATCTCGACCGCGTCGCCGTCGCGGAGCGGGGTGACACCGTAGTCGGCGCGCGGCACGACCGCCCGGTTGAGCTCGACCGCGATGCGGCGCGGCCCGAGGCCGAGCCCCGCCACCAGGTCGGCGACCGTCGCGCCGGCGTCGAGCGTGTGGGGTTCGTCGTTCACGATGACGTGCACGGAATCGCGGCGACGATAGCGGGCGGGCCGCGGGCTGACAACCGCTCGACCGTGCCCCCGTCGCCGTCGACACGTCCAGCATCCGTTTGATATGCAGGACGCTCTGTCTGCAACCCATGGGCGGCCCACGATCGCGGAGGTGAGCCTCTCGGCGCTCCGCCACAATTGCCGGCGCGTCCGGGAGCTCGTGGGCCCGGGTGTGGGCGTGCTCGCGGTGGTGAAGGCCGACGCCTACGGCCACGGCGCGGTCCCCGCGGCGCACGCCTTCCGCGAGGCGGGAGCGTGGGGGCTCGGCGTCTCGAGCGTCGCCGAGGGTGTGGAGCTGAGACGCGCCGCCGTGCCCGGGCCGGTGCTCGTCCTCGGCGGGCTCTTCGCGGGGGACGAGCCGGACGTCGTCGAGCACGAGCTGGCCGTCGCCGTGTGGGACGCCGAGCGGGCCCGCGCACTCGACGCGGCGGCCCGCGCGCAGGGCCGCACCGTGCCCGTCCACGTGAAGATCGACACGGGCATGACCCGCCTCGGGCTCGACGTGGGCGCCGTGCGGGAGTTCGGCGAGCTCGTCCGCGGCCTCGGCGGGCTCGCCGTCGCCGGCGTCTTCTCGCACTTCGCCTCGGCCGACGCCGTCGACACCGCGGTCGCGCGCGCCCAGGCCGCGCGCTTCGCGAGCGCGGTCGAGGCCCTCGCCGCCGCGGGCGTGCGCCCCGCGCTCGTTCACCTGGCGAACAGCGCGGCCGTCATCTCCGCGCCCGCCGCGCACTTCGCGATGGTCCGCCCCGGCATCATGCTCTACGGCTACGCGCCGGCGCCGCACCTCGCGGCGCGGGCCGCCGTCGTTCCCGCGATGCGCCTCCGGACGGCCGTCGCCCAGACGCGGCGCGTGCCCGCCGGGACGCCGGTCAGCTACGCGGGCACCTTCGTCACGGCGCGCCCGAGCACGATCGCGACGCTGCCCGTCGGCTACGCCGACGGGTACCATCGCCTCGCGTCCAACCGGGCGAGCGTGGTCGTCCGCGGTGCCCGTGCGCCGGTCGCCGGCCGCGTGTGCATGGACCACACGATGGTCGACGTGACCGACGTCCCCGGCGTGCGGACGGGCGACCGGGTCGTCCTCTTCGGCGACGGGATCGGGGCCGACGAGCTCGCGGGCTGGTGCGAGACGATCCCCTACGAGATGCTGACCGCGGTCGGGCGGCGCGTGCCGCGGGTCCACGTGGAGGAGTTCACGGATGGCTAGGGTCCGGCGGGCGCTGATCAGCGTGAGCGACAAGCGGGGCGTCGTCGAGTTCGCCCGCGGCCTCGCGGCGCTCGACGTCGAGATCCTCTCGACCGGCGGCACCGCGAGGCTCCTCGCCGACGCCGGCGTCCCCGTCCGTCAGGTGAGCGACTACACCGGCTTCCCCGAGATGCTCGACGGCCGCGTGAAGACGCTCCACCCGAGGATCCACGGCGGACTCCTCGGCCGGCGGGACCTCCCGGCGCACACCGCCGCGATGCGCGAGCACGGCATCGAGCCGATCGATCTCGTCGCGGTCAACCTCTATCCCTTCCGGGAGACGGTCGCACGGCCTGGCGTCACCCTCGACGAGGCGATCGAGCAGATCGACATCGGCGGCCCGTCGATGCTGCGCTCCGCGGCGAAGAACCACGCGGACGTGACAGTGATCGTCGACCCCGACGACTACGCGCCGGTGCTCGCGGAGCTGCGGGCCGGGGAGGTCTCCGCCGCGACCAACCGCCGCCTGGCGCAGAAGGTCTTCTCCGCGACCGCCTGCTACGACGGCGCGATCGCCGACTGGCTCGGGCAGGGCGCGACGTTCCACTGGGGCGGTCCGAAGGCGCTCGACATGCGCTACGGCGAGAACCCGCACCAGGGCGCGGCGCTCTACGGCGCGCGCTACCTCCGCTTCGTCGAGCCGCTCCACGGGAAGGAGCTCTCGTACAACAACGTGGTCGACATCGACGCCGCGCTCGCGCTCGCGGAGGAGTTCCGGCGCGGGCCGGACGCGGCGGTCGCGATCCTCAAGCACAACACGCCGTGCGGCGTCGGCCTCGGCCGCGATCCGCTCGAGGCTTGGGAGCGCGCGTACGCGACCGACCCGGAGTCGCCCTTCGGCGGCATCGTCGTCTCGACGCGCCCGTGGACG
>CAZLYE010000115.1:0-12298 GCA_964562865.1 uncultured Binatia bacterium (SeqCode)
CCGTCCGGTCCCGTCCTCATCGCCAAGGGCAAGGTACGGGTGACGGGGAAGGGCATGGGCCGGGTCGTGCGCGTGATGCATCCGACCAGGCAGGGGAAGCGGCTGATGAAGGACGCGCAGTCGGCCGTCGTGACGATCGACGTCGCCTACCGCGGCAGGGGTTTCAGTGCCGAAGCCTCGGAGCAGCTCACCGCGACACGCTGAGCGAACGCGTCGCCCACGGCCCCGCCGCCTGACCCCTGGTCAGGGGCAACGGAGATTTGCGTCGCGGAACGGCTCCCGTTCGTGGTACGCATCGGGCCGAGTGACCTTCACAAGGAGACGGATCGTGCTGCGCAAACTGATGGCGCTTCTCGTCGTACCGGTCCTCGTCGGCACCTCGGCATCGGGCGTGCGTCGCGCGATGGCGTACGAGGTCGTGCTCAGCACACAGGGCGAGTACACGGATGGGTATCTCGTGAACGGGCAACCGTTCCCACCGCGCGTCATCGTCAACGATCCCGATCCGCACCCGCCCGACGCCCTCACCACGCCGCCCTACATCGGGGGGCGTCATCTGAACGGGAAGCTCTGCTTCTTCCCTTCTCGCGTCCGCCCGCATCATCAGTACATCGTCGCCGACGACGAGTATCGCGAGGCCTGCCTCGACCCCCATCCGCCACAGGCGCGGTGTGCGGTCACCGACCCCACGAGCCCGTTCTTCGTGGGGATGGATCCCGACGGGTGGGCGGTCTTCGACCGGACCGGGAGATGGACGCGCGAGCACATCCACACCGCGTGGGACGTCTCCCAGCCGCAGCCCCAGGGCAACAAGGACCCGCAGGGCTGCGTGTTCGACCGGCAGGGGCGACTCTTCGCGACCGACGTGGGCTCGGAGCAGTTTGGGCTCGCGGACGGCAGCGTCATCGTCTTCTTCCCGGGCGCCGACGCGAGCTACTCGACGTATTGCTTCCTGGACAAGTCGCTGGCCGACCCGGGGATGCCCTCGATGGATCACGACGGTAACCTATACGTGCCCGAGCCCCAGGCCTTCAAAGTGACGAAGTTCTCGCCACCGTACCCGTCGAGCCCGGCGGACTGTGCGAACCCCGACCTGCTCGTGACGACGCCGCCGCAGAAGACGACGTGGCTCACGGGTGGGCAGAACGATCTCAACATCCCGGGCTCGATCGTGCGCGTACCGCACACGCACCACTGGTACGTGGCCGGGGTGTTCGCCCCCCCGATCATCAACGAGTACGACGCCGACGGGAAGTTCGTGCGGGACATCGCGCCGGCGAACGTCCCGAAGAACCCGCTCGGCATGGATGTGGGCCACGACGGGACCCTCTACTTCGCCGAGCTGAACCTCGACCCGATGACGCTCGACACCCGTTGCGGCAGCGTCTCCATGATCCAGTTCGACCGGGCGGGGAACCCCCAGCCGCCGGTCACGCTCGGGCAGCACCTGCTGTTCCCGGACGGCATCACGGTCATCAAGTCGTCGGCGCTGCGGATCAAGTTCCGCAGTCTGCAGCCGTCGCCCGACCGTGATCCGTCGGAGTGCGGCGGGGAGTGAGCACTCCCTCGGCCTGAGCGAGCGCGTCGCAGCCCTCAGCGCGAGCGGGTTCGGCCTCGCGAAAGCGCGAGGGCTCAGACCAAAGGGCGACGTGGGCCGGACCAGTGGGCAGTCCCCAGCGAGAAAGCTGTCACGGGCTCCCGGAGAGCGGGGCGCGAGACGTCGAAGTGACCATGAAATTTTCGTGATTCGCTGGCGCATCAAGCCCCCTCTCGTGCTACTATGCTGCGCCGCTTGTAGGACAGCCGAAGCGAGACGATGTGGCACGACCAGCTCCCTTCGACGATCACGGGGTCGCGAGGGCTCGGACGGCGCAGCGCCGACGACGCCTCGCTCCCCGGAGGACGTGGGATTCGCAGCCGGTGCTTCGGCTGACGGCGGGGAAGCGGGACGGGCGGGGGTTGAGCCCGAGCGTGGGGACGTCATTCCGTGCGCTGCTCGCAGCGGCTCTGATCTGCGTGGCGACCGGGGCGGGTTCCGCCACGGCGACCGTCTACTTCGTCGACGGCGGCTGCACCACGAGCGGGACGGGCACGAACCTCGGTTGCGGCCCGAGCGGTCCCTTCGCGACTGTCGCCGAGGGGATCCTCGCGCTGCAGCCGGGTGACACCCTCGACGTCCGCGGCCCGCACGGCACCTTCGACGGCGTCTACTTCGAGTCCCTCGCGCTGAGCGACCTCGCGTCGGTGCCCGGCCGGTCGCTCGCGTGCACCCCGGACCAGCCCTGCGTCATCCAGGGCTGCCGCGCGCCCGCGTGCCCCACCGACGAGGTACCGGTCGTCCGGGGCATGACGCTCCGGAGCGACTGGGTACCCCAGGGCGGTGGCGTCTACAGCCGCGCGATGGAGGCGTCGCCCAACACGGATCCGCTGGCGCGCGACGACTTCGATCCGACCATCCTCGTCCAGGGCACCGCCTATCCTCTCACCCCGCTCGGCTACGCCGGCGACACGATCCCGGCGCCGCCCGACGGGCAGTGGAGCTACGATCCGACGGCGCAGCAGATCTACGTCCATCCAGCGGGAGGCGCCGACCCGGCGACCACGGTCTACGTCCCCCACTTCGGCTTCAACGTCGTCGTCCAGACCCCGACCGCCAACGTGACCCTCCAGTACCTCACCTTCGAGGGGGTTCGCGGCTACTCGATTCACTTCGACACGACGGCTCCCACCACGCCGATCGCCGGCATGACGCTCAGCCACCTGATCCAGCGTTACGCGGGGCGGAAGTTCATCCAGACCACGCGGGGCAGCGAGGGCACGATCATCGAGGACAATCTCAGCGAGTACGGCGGCCGGGGCATCAGCTTCGCCCTCAGCACGGACGACGGGTTCTTCGGGTATCGGCTCTTCGGCTTCCACAACGGCATCGTGCGGCGCAACACGATCCGGCACATCGGGGCGACGGGGCAGGTCCGGCTGTCAGGCGGGAGCGCCTGGCCCTGCCCATGGTGCGACGCGCCCTGGAATGACCCGACGCACACCTTCATCTCGACCTCCGGGATCGCCTACCAGGTGAAGCAGACCGACACGGCGACGATCGAGGACAACCTGGCGGAGGACATCTCGACGGGAGGCATCAGCCTCGACGTCTCGCGGAACGTGACGGTGCAGCGGAACACGGTGACGCAGGCCTCGACCGGGGTGGGGATGCTCAACTTCACGCCGACGGCGGGCTGCCCCACCACCGCGACGACCGAGTTCTGCTACAACCAGGACCATGTGATCCGCGACAACGTGCTCGACGACATCGGCTTCGCGGACATCGCGGGCTGCGGGATCACGGTCATCGCCGGGAGTGAGCGGCACGACGGCGGGACGATGCTCGCGCAGGTGTACGACAACGTGATCTCCCGGATCGGGTTTGGCGGCATCTGCGTGGGGAACGAGGGCGGCACGCCGACGGCCGACCTCTCGATCTGGAACAACACGTTCTTCGGAGCGCGCGTCGTCGATGGTGTGGAGCCGTCGAACGCGCTCGTGGTCCGCGACGCGACGCAGAACGTCGCCGTGCGCGACAACGCGCTCGACGGGCTCACGGGCGACGGCTTCGTGCTGTCCTCCGCCTCCCTGGCGGGTCTCTCTCTGGACGGGGACGTGATGGGCTCCGTGGCGAACTGCCAGGTGCGCTGGGACGTGCCGCCGTTCGTGTTCCTGCCGGTCGGCGGGACGTGCGACACGCTCGCCGGGTTCACCGCCGCCAACCCGCCGCAGGAGAGCGCCGGGCGGACGGGTGCGCTCCGCTTCGCCGACGTGACCGCCGTGCCGCCGGATCTGCGCCTGACGGCGGGCAGCGCCGCCATCGATGCGGGCGTGCCGGACGGCGTGCTGACGGACATCGACGGAAACGTCCGGCCCCAGGGGGCCGGGTGGGACGCCGGGGCCTACGAGTTCCCGAGCGGCGTCGTCACCACGACCACCACGACGACGCGGACCACGACGACGAGGACGACGACGACACGGATCACCACGACCAGCACCAGCACGACCACCAGCACGACCACGAGCACGACGGCCACCACGACCAGCACCACCACGTCCTCTTCGTCTTCGTCGACCACGACCAGCAGCACGACCAGCACCTCGAGACGCGTGACGACGTCGACCACTGCGTCCACGACCTCCTCGACCTCTTCGACGAGCCACACGACGATGTCGTCGACCTCCACGAGCACGTCCAGCACGACCTCATCGCCGTCGACGAGCACCTCGACCTCGACGACTGCCACCACCTCCTCCTCGACGGCCCCGTCGACGTCGACGACGTCCAGCACGACGAGCACGACCACGGCGCTGCTCCTGCCGCCGCCTCCCCACGTGATCGGCGACCGGCTGCGAGGGCAGTCGCTCCTGCTGGAGGTCCGCGAACGGAGGCCGCGCGCGCGCCGCTTCCGCCTGGTGTCGGCCGACCGGGAGCAGCTCACGCTCGGCGACGTGAGTCAGATCCCGACGCTGATCTCCCAGGGCGGGAGCCTTCGCGTCGCGGCGGTCGGCGGAGACGGATTCGCGAAGACCTATCCGCTGCCCGCGTCGGGCTGGCAGCTGATCGACCGCAGGCATCCCGACCGCGGCGTGCGCTACAGCGACGAGACGAGCGCGATCGAGCAGGTGTGGTTCGAGACCGGCAAGCGTCTGGTGGTGGTGGGCGAGGGGCCCGACCTCGACCAGAGCCTCGATCGGGAGCCGGTCGTCGTCGAGGTCGAGCTCGGCATCGGCACGCGGGTCTTCTGCCTGGCGTTCGGCGGCGAGAAGCGGGTGTTCGCGGCGAGGAAGAAGCTGCACCGGAGACGGGCCGAGCGCCCGCCGACCTGCCCGGAGATGTGACGACGCGCCCGCCTGCGCGTTGACACCTCGGAACGTCGGCCCTACTGTCCGCCCCGATGGTCGACCACCCGAGCTTCCGGCAGATGATGAACGAGGTGGTGGCGTACGGGAGCTGCTGCGAGTGCGGCACGTGCGTCCTCGTCTGCCCCCACAACGTCATCGACTACATCGACGGGAAGCCGAAGCAGGTCGCGAAGGCGACCGCGGCCTTCGACTACTGCGGCATCAGCGAGGGGATCGGCTGCGACGTGTGCGCGCAGGTCTGTCCGCGCCTCGGGATCCGCGAGTTCGACCTCCGCGACAGCGTGCTGCCGCTCGGGCCCGGCGTGTACGAGGGGCTCTTCGGGCGCTACCGGCGCGTCGTCGCCGCGCGCTGCAAGGATCCGGAGATACTCGCTCGCTGCCAGGACGGCGGCGTGGTCACTGCGATCCTCTGCCACGGCCTCCGGGAGGGGCTCTTCGACGGAGCCGTCGTCTCGGCCGCCGACGAGGGCATGCCCGCGGCGCCGAAGCCGAAGGTCGTGACGACGATCGACGCGGCGATCGCGAGCGCCAGCTCCTGGTACACGTACTGCCCGAACAACCTCGCGCTGGCGGACGCCGAGCGCCTGGGCCTCGAGCGCGTCTGCTTCGTCGGCGTCCCCTGCCAGATCACCCCCACGCGAAAGATCCAGGTCGCCGATCCCGCGTACCTCGACAACGGCCGCAAGAAGGAGAAGCACATCGAGCGGCAGACGAAGTTTCTGAAGGGATTCGGCGCAAGCGTCGCGTTCACGATCGGCCTCCTCTGCACCGAAGTGTTCACGTACGAGGGCCTCATGGTGCAGAAGATCCAAGAGGAGATGGGCATCCCGCTCACCGAGGTGAAGAAGTTCAACGTGAAGGGGAAGGTGCTCATCTACAAGAAGGGCGGCGAGCTGGTGGAGATGTCGCTCCACAAGGCCCAGGAGTACGCTCGCCCCGAGTGTCACCACTGCGGCGACTTCACGGGCGAGCTGGCGGACGTCTCGTGCGGGGGCGTCGCGTCGATGGACTGGACGATCACGATCCTGCGGAGCGAGCGGGGCGAGCGCCTCTTCGACGACATGGTCGCGCGCGGCCTCCTCGAGGTCCGGTCGATGGACGAATTCGAGAACTCGATGAAGGTCATGCTCCGCCTGACGAAGAAGCAGCGCGACCGCGTGCCCGTGCCGCCGGGGCGGACGGCGCGGTACGTCCGGCCCGCGGGCCATCCGCGCGTCGCGGCCGACCCGGCCGACGCCTGAGCGGGCCGTCGCGAGGGATCCGCTTTTGGCTTGACCGCGAGCGGGGGCGGTGGCTTCATGGCGGGCCGGTCAGCAATCCCGTGCCGTCTCCCGCCGTCCAGCGCCGTCCGGCCCGCGGGCGTCCCCCCATCGCGGGGCTCCGCGAACGCATCCTCGCCGCCGCGGAGACGGTCTTCACACGACGCGACTACCACGAGGTCCAGATGGACGACGTCGCGCGCGCGTGCGACGTCGGGAAGGGCACGCTCTACCGCTACTTCCCGAGCAAGCGCGCGCTGTACCTCGTCGTCATGTTCCGCCGTGAGCTCGGGGCGCGCCGGGGGAACGGCGCGTGAGCACCGCGCGCGACCTGCTCGGTGGCGAGACCATCGACGCGGGCGGGCTGCCGCGTCGTGCCCGTCTCCGCTCGCCGCGCGTCGTCGGGGCCATGCTCGCCCTCCTCGGCGTGGCGGGGCTCGTCTGGTGGCGGCTCGCGGGCTCGGGGGCGGGGGACGTCGGGGGACGCTTCGTCACGGCGGCCGTCGACCGCGGCGCGATCGACCAGACCGTGACGGCGACGGGGACCCTGAACCCGGTGAGCACCGTGCAGGTCGGCACGTACGTGTCCGGCCCGATCCAGGCGATCGACGTCGACTTCAACTCGCCGGTCCACAAGGGCCAGCGGGTGGCGAAGATCGACCCCGCGTCGTTCCTCGTGAAGGTCCGGGGCGCGGAGGCGAACCTCGCCAACGCCCGGGCCCGCGTGGAGAAGGATCGGGCCGACCTGGCCCTCAAGAAGCTCCTCCTCGGGCGGAACCGGGTGCTCCTGCGGGAGCAACTCGTCGCGCAGAACGACGTCGACACCGCGCAGAGCAACTACGACCAGGCCATCGCGCAGCTGGCGCTCGACGTGGCCGCTGTGACGCAGGCCGAGGCGAGCCTCGACGAGGAGCGCGTCAACCTCGCCTACACCGACATCGTCTCGCCGGTCGACGGGGTGGTCGTCTCGCGCAACGTCGACGTCGGCCAGACCGTCGCCGCGAGCTTCCAGACGCCCACGCTGTTCCTCATCGCGGAGAACCTCGCCAAGATGCAGGTCGACACCAACGTGAGCGAGTCCGACGTGGGCCGGCTGCGCGAGGGCCAGACCGCCACGTTCAGCGTCGACGCGTACCCCGACGTCCGCTTCCACGGGCAGGTGGCGCAGGTGCGGAACGCGCCCATCACCGTGCAGAACGTCGTCACCTACGACGTCGTGATCGCGGTCGACAACCCCGACCTGGCACTCAAGCCCGGCATGACGGCGAACGTCTCGATCACGACCGGGCACCGCGACCAGGCGCTCCGCGTCTCGGTCCGCGCGCTGCGCTTCCGCCCCGAGCCGGCGCCGGGCCGGCCGGCGGAGGGGCAGCCGGCGCGCGCTGGCGGAGCGCCTGCCGTGTACGTGGTCACGCCCGGCGGCGACCTCCGGCGCGTCGAGGTGCGGCCCGGGCTCCGCGACGCCCAGCACGTCGAGGTCCTGGAGGGCGACCTCCACGAGGGCGATCAGGTGGCGCTCGCCGTCCGCCGCGAGGCGTCCGACGCCGGTCCGCAGAAGCCGCCGTCGTTCGCCGGCGGGCGCCGGTTCTAGGGACGGTGGCGGCGTGGCCCCGCTGATCGAGCTGCGCGACGTCTGGAAGTGCTACCGCCTCGGCGACGTCGAGGTGCAGGCGCTGCGCGGCGTCTCGCTCGACGTGGAGGCCGGCGAGCTGGTCGCGATCATGGGCGCGTCGGGCTCGGGCAAGTCGACGTGCATGAGCATCCTCGGCTGCCTCGATCGCCCGACGCGCGGGACCTACCGTCTGGCCGGCGACGACGTCTCCGCGCTCTCGCTCGATCAGCGCGCGTGGATCCGCAACCGGCGGATCGGCTTCGTCTTCCAGAACTTCAACCTGCTGCCGCGGAGCACGGCGCTCGAGAACGTCGAGCTGCCGATGGTCTACGCCAACGTCCCGATGGCGGAGCAGGACCGGCGCGCGCGGGAGGCCCTCGCCGCGATCGGCCTCCACGGGCGCGAGGATCACCTGCCGAGCCAGCTCTCGGGCGGTCAGCAGCAGCGGGTGGCGATCGCGCGGGCGCTCGTCAACCAGCCGTCGCTCCTGCTCGCGGACGAGCCGACCGGGAATCTCGACACGCAGGCGACCACCGAGATCATGGAGGTCCTGCTCCAGCTGCGCCGGGATCGCCCGCTGACGATCGTGATCGTCACGCACGAGGCCGACGTCGCCGCCTACGCGGAGCGGATCGTCACCTTCCGCGACGGGCGGATCGTGTCCGACGTCGCGGCCGGCGCGACGGGACGCCGGCGGGGGGAGGCGGCGGGCTCGTGAACCTCCTCCGCATGACGCTCGTCACCGCGCTCCGCGCGCTCCGGCGGAACAAGCTCCGGTCGGCGCTCACGATGCTCGGCATCATCATCGGCGTCGCGGCGGTGATCACGATGGTGAGCATCGGGCGCGGCGCGGACGCGGCGGTCCAGCAGCAGATCCGGAGCCTCGGGAATGATCTCCTGATGATCATCCCGGGCGCGACCACCGCGAACGGCGTCCGCTCGGGCTGGGGCAGCGCCTCGACGCTCACGATCGCCGACGCGGCCGTCGTGCAGAAGGAGTGCTCCGCGGTCGCCGACGTGGCATGGGTGAAGCGACAGCTCGTGCAGGTCGTCTACGGGAACCAGAACTGGTCGACGTCGGCGCAGGGCGTGACGCCGTCGTACGCGTCGGTCCGCAACTGGCCCGTCGTCGCCGGGCGCGCGTTCGACCAGCGGGACGAGGCCGGCGCGGCCACGGTCGCGCTCCTCGGCCAGACGGTGGCCGAGCACCTCTTCGAGCCCGGCGAGGATCCGGTGGGTGCCACGATCCGGGTGAAGGACGTCCCCTTCGAGGTGATCGGCCTCCTCGCACGCAAGGGGCAGACGGCGTGGGGCCAGGACCAGGACGACGCGATCCTGATGCCGTTCTCGACCTCCGAGCGCCGCGTCCTCGGGACGCAGATCCTCGGCACGGTCGACATGATCTTCGTCTCGGCGGCTAGCCCGGACGCCATTCCCGAGGCACAGCGGCAGATCACGTCGGTGCTGCACGACCGTCATCGCATCCAGACGGGGCAGGAGGACGACTTCACCGTCCGGAACCTGAACGAGATCGCCGAGGCGTCGAAGACAGCGAGCGAGGTGATGACGAACCTCCTGCTCAGCGTCGCGTCGATCTCGCTCCTGGTCGGCGGGATCGGGATCATGAACATCATGCTCGTCTCGGTGACGGAGCGGACGCGCGAGGTGGGCATCCGGCTCGCCGTCGGCGCGCGGACGCGCGACATCCTCCTCCAGTTCCTGGTCGAGGCGGTGGCGCTCAGCATGGTCGGCGGCGCGGCAGGCGTCGCGCTCGGGATCGCCACGACGCGCGTGATCGCGGGGCTGGCCGAGTGGCCGACGCTCCTCTCCACGCCGGCCGCGCTCGGGGCGTTCGTCTTCTCGGGTGCGATCGGGATCTTCTTCGGCTTCTATCCCGCCCAGCGGGCGGCCCGCCTCGATCCGATCACGGCGCTCCGCTGGGAGTGAGCCGGCGCGTCACTCGCGGCCGCGGGCCCAGCGCAGCACCGCGGCGGCGTACGGCTCGGGCCGCTCGAGCCCGATCAGGTGCCCCGCGCCCTCGATCGTCTCGAGGCGCGCGTGCGGGATCTTCTCGCTGAAGACCTGCCCGTAGAGCGGCGGCACGAACCGGTCGCTCGCGCCCCAGAGGACGAGCGTCGGGGCGGTGATGCGCCACAGGCGCCTCTCGAGGCCGTGCTCGGGGATGGGGAAGAGGAACTTGGCGGCCGTGCGGAAGCCGCGCGCCATCGTGATCAGGAACTCGACCTGCTCCTGCGTGCGGTCGTCCTTGTCGCTGAAGAGCGCCTGGATCCCGAGCATGCGCTGGGCGGCCGGGCAGCTCTGGTCGTGGAACAGGTAGGGAACGAGCTCGGGGGTCATGAGCCCGAACATGTCGACGACCGGCGCCTCGTCGCGCCAGAGGCCGACCGGCGCGGCGAGGGCGAGGCGGCCGATTTCCCTCGGGCGCAGCGCGGCCATCTCGGCTGCGATCCAGCCGCCCATCGACTCGCCGAGGAGGAAGGGGCGTTCGAGCCCGAGCGCCTCCATGACGTCGAAGCCGTGGAGGAAGAGGTCCCACTGGTCCTCGAGGTGCTCGAGCCCGGTCGACTGCCCGTAGCCCGGGAGCAGGGGAGCGTAGACCCGGTGCTCGCGGGCGAGGAGCGGCAGCACGCCCTCCCAGAAGGGGATCCCGCCCGCACCGTGCAGGAAGAGGAGCGGCGCGCCCTGGCCCGCCTCCAGCACCTCGATCGTCGGCCGGCCGGCGCCGAGCGCGACGAGACGGGACGTCGGGGTGTCGGCGCTCATGCGGCCGCCGGGCGCTCCGCCTGGCGGCGAGCACTCTCGTTGCTCGCGCCGGGCTGCGCGCGCTCGCGCGCGGGCAGGGGTGTCGCGGACCAGCGGTCCTCGTGCTCGGCGAAGATCGGACGGAGGTGCGGCATGACGGCGGTCGCGAACAGGTACGTCGAGCGGTTGGTCAGCTCGATGGGCGAGGAGCCGATGTGGAAGCCGAGCGCCAGGTGGCCGACCCGCAGCGAGCGCGCGAGCTCCTCCAGCTGCTGGCGCACCGTCGCCGGCGAGCCGGCGACGATGTAGCGCTGCTCGCAGAGCTCCTTCCACGTCTTGTTCTGGCCCATGTTCTGGCTCGTGTTCCCGACCTGGGCCACGATGCCGGCCCGCATCGACGCCTCGCTCACGTACCCCGGCGCGGACGACGTGCCCGGGTAGAGGTGGAGGCACTTGTTGAAGAAGTAGTCGACGTGGGGCCACCACTCGCGCTCGCACGACGCGTCGGTGTCGCTGATGCAGACCTGCTGGAAGAACGCGCCGCGGTACGGGTTCTGGTCCTTGCCCCGCGCGGCGAGCCGCTCCCAGTAGCCCTCCATCATCTTCTGCGCGCGCTTGTAGCCGCTGAAGGAGAGGTAGCTGTAGTTGTAGTCGTGGTCGACGCAGAAGTCCCAGGTCTCGATCGAGCCGAGCCCCGGGATCCAGATCGGAGGATGCGGCTTCTGGATGGGCTGGGGCCAGAGGTTCACGTAGCGCAGCTTCGTGTACTTCCCGTTCCACGCGAACGGCTCGCGCGCGGCCCACGCCTTCAGGATGAGGTCGTGCGCCTCGTGGTACTTGTCGCGCACCGTGGCCGGGTTCTGGCCGTAGCAGTAGTTGATGTCCATCGACGTCCCGACCGGGAAGCCGGCGATCAGCCGCCCGCCCGAGATGACGTCGAGCATCGCGAACTCCTCCGCGACGCGGACCGGTGGATTGTAGAGCGCGAGCGAATTGCCGAGGACGAGGATGTTCGCGCGGATGCAGCGCCGCGCGAGCGCGGCGGCCATGAGGTTCGGCGACGGCATCATGCCGTACGCGTTCTGGTGGTGCTCGTTCACGCCGACCGCGTCGAAGCCCATCTGGTCGGCGTACTCGAGCATGTCGAGGTACTCGTTGTAGAGGTGATGCCCGCGCACCGGGTCGTACAGCGCGTTCGGGAGGTCGACCCACACGCTGTGGTAGCGCTCGCGGAAGTCGGACGGCAGCCAGCGATACGGCATCAGATGGAACCAGCTGAACTTCATGGCGACGAGCCGTCGCACAGGCCTGTCGCGAAAGCAAGATACGCGTCAGCGCGCGCGGCAGCGCAGACGTCGCCCCGACTTGCCGTGTGCGCGACACTCGACGACCGCCGTCACGCAGTCCTCGCCGACCGGAACGCAAATTCTGCAAGCCGTGGGCTGCGCGGAGGCGGGTATCTATCTCCGCAACCATCCCCGGGCCACCGAGAAAGTCTCGGGCGATTACCGGCAATTCAAAGATGTCACTTTCCGCGGCGACGAGGTCACATATGTCTCGCTCGGCGACGGCACCACCAGCGAAGGCGAATTCTGGGAGGCTTTGAATACCGCTTCTAACAAGAAGCTGCCGATCGTGTTCGTGGTGGAGGACAACGAATACGCGATTTCCGTTCCGGTCGAAGTGCAGACGGCAGGCGGAAACATCTCGCGCCTGGTCTCCGGTTTCCCTAATTTTCAGTTCGAAGAAGTGGATGGCA